>NZ_DFTU01000060.1:34669-44071 GCF_002379485.1 Methylophaga sp. UBA4204
AGGGGGTAGATTTCTCGCCAGCAGAATTGCCAACCGGGCTACATTTTATGGTGAATCGACAAAATACGGGGCTTACTGACGTTCTTAACCGGGCACTGGAAAATTTATCGGATAGTCATCATCAGGCCTTAGTTGATAAATGGTTTAATTCCATAGATACCGACGGTAACCCCCAGGCATTTCGTCTGGAGCGCTTTAAAAATGATGCGCTACAGGTTTCCGATAAACTTCAATCGATAAGACTTAATGAGCAGGATTATTATGTCTATCATCAGGCTATAGCCATCAATGATGTTGAACCCCAGTACCTCACCATCATGTCACCGCAGAATACTGTGATGAGTCAGGTGTGGAGCAAAACTCAAAATGCCATGCTGGTTGCCGGCTTGATGTTGTTATTCCTATTGCCGTTCAGTTGGTGGTTTGCCTCGCTAATATTATCTGCCGTGAAAAAACTTCAGCTAAATATTGAGCATATTCAACAGCGTCAATTTTCTGCGGTAGACGTTCCATCTCATCACTTATTGGAATTCAGTGCGTTAAGCGAAAAATTACTTGAACTGTCACAGACAAGTCGAGCTTATCAACAAGCACAACAGCAATGGACCGATTCGTTGATTGCATCAGTAGCCCATGCGATTGATGCAAAATCATCTTATCCAACACATCATTGTGTGCTGGTACCCGAGTTGTCGATGTTATTGGCAAACGAAGCGGATAAATCAAACGAGCAGATTTTTAAATATTTCAAGTTGGATGATGAAGACAAGCAGCGGGAATTCCGTTTGGCAGCCTGGTTACATAGCTTTGGAAAAATCACCACGCCGGAATATCTGGTTGATAAACGTACCAAACTGGAAATGCTCTATAACCGGATTCATGAGATCCGTATGCGCTTTGAGGTGTTATGGCGTGATGCCGAAATAGAGTTCTGGCAACATACCCTGCAACGGCCCGAAAATCGTGCAATGAATGAAGAAGCTTTAAAGGTAAAGCAACTGCAGCTAAAAGATGATTTTGCTTTTATTGCTCAATGCAATATTGGTACAGAATTTATGGATCAGAATACCAATGAACGATTGAAACGACTGGCAAAAATCACTTGGGAACGACATTTTGATGATCAATTAGGGCTATCTCCCGTTGAGCTGGATCAGCAGACTGATGCGACAACGACTCTTCCGGTCACTGAACAGTTGCTGGCAGATAAAGCGGAACATATTATTCCTCGCAATCAGAAAGCAGCTGAGGATGCCCGGGCAGGGGAGAATCTCAACCAACCGGAATACGGTTTTAATCATGGTGAACTGTACAACCTGACCATTGAATCCGGCACCCTGACTAAGGAAGAGCGTTTCAGAATCAATGAACACATTCTGACCACTATCAAAATGCTTGAATCCCTGCCGTATCCTGATGAGCTTTCAAATATCCCACGTTATGCAACAACTCATTTGGAAACAATGAATGGTACTGGCTATCCGCGGGGGCTCACTGCTGATGATTTATCGGTGCCTGAACGCATCATTATGCTGGCCAATGTTTTTGAAGCCCTGACGGCAGCAGATCGCCCGTATAAAAAAGCCAAAACCTTGAGCGTGGCAATTTTCATTTTGCATCAGCTGGTTGAGCAGGAGTTGATGGATAGGGATGTGTTTGAATTATTCCTCACCAGTGGGGTTTACAAACACTACGCTGAAAAGTTTATGGCACAAGAACAAATTGATGAAGTTGATATCAACAAGTTTCTGAGAGAAGAAGAACGTTATATTTAGCTTAGGCGGTATAATGGATAAACCAATTCTGGTGTTTGTAGTGAGTTTTTAATGGCGATTCAGTGGTTTCCCGGACATATGCATAAAGCCGGGCTGGAGATGAAAAAAATCCTGCCGCAGATGGATTTGATTATCGAAGTGCTGGATGCCCGACTTCCGTACAGCAGTTCCAATCCCATGCTGGCGGCTATTCGAGGTGATAAGCCCTGCCTTAAGGTGCTGAACAAGGCCGATCTGGCTGATCCGCAACTGACTGAAATCTGGCAACAATATCTTGAGCAGGAGCAGGGAATCAAAACACTGGTTCTGTCTGCCAATGAGACAACGCGTGGCAAAGAATTAATTGCGATGTGCCAAAAACTGGTACCGCATAAAGCCAGCAGTGTGAAAAAAATTCAGGCACTGATAATGGGTATTCCCAATGTTGGTAAATCGACATTGATAAATGCACTGGCCGGGCGACAGATTGCCAAAACGGGTAATGAACCTGCAGTGACCAAGGTTCAGCAACGCATTATCGTTGATGATGTGGTGGTATTACATGATACGCCGGGAGTGTTATGGCCTAATGTGGAAAATCATGACAGTGGGTATCGTTTGGCCATTACCCATGCCATTAAAGAAACTGCTTTTGAGAATCATGATATTGCCTTATACGCCGTCAAGTATCTTATGCAGCAATATCCTCAAGCTTTGTTAAGTCGATTTCATGTCGATGGCATCACTGACCATGAGCAAACGATGTTGGAAAAAATGGCCCAGAAGCGTGGTTGTATTAAAGCCGGTGGCGTGGCCGATATTGAGCGGATCAGTAAAATTCTGCTGACTGAATTACGCAATGGTCAACTTGGTAGGCTGACGCTGGAAACACCCGAGATGACTGAACGTGAGTGGTTGCAGGTAATACAGAGACGTGAAGAAAAAGCGGCCAAAAAAGCTGCACGTAAAAATAAGCGATGATCCTCTTCAACAGAATAAATTTATTTCTGTAACATCTGTGGTCTGAAACTGTCTGTTGAGTAACGGTTGTGGAGAATTTGTTATGCGAATCTTAACGGTATTACTAATGTTTTTGCTGGCAGGCTGTGCGGCGACACAACCCTCGATATACGCAAAATCTCATAATGACATCCCTTATGAAGAGGTGCTGCAGAATTTTGAATCCTATGAGCAGCAAACAGTACGCTGGGGTGGAATGATTGCTCACGTAGCGAATTATGAGAATTTTTCTGAATTGACCATCGTGCAGTTTCCATTGACGCGGTATGGCGTTCCCATCTCAACCGAAAAAAGTGCTGGCCGGTTTATTGTTCGCAGTGAAAGTTTTCTCGATCCAATGATTTATTCCCCAGAGAAACTGGCTACTTTTATCGGTACCGTTAACTCACTACAACTGCAAAAAGTCGATCAAAAAATGTTATCGCTACCGTTGATTACACTCGAGGAAAGTCACGTGTGGCCACAAAAAGATCCTGAGTCCTCACGGCCCTATAATCCAAAGCATGATGCGCCATTTTTAGGCTATGGCTATTATGGAACAGGCTCCTACTCTCCATAAAAACGACTACTCGCACCACTTTATTAATCTAAATAATAATTATTTGCATTTAGATTAATCAGTCCTTATACTGCGTTTAACCTTATCAATATTGCTGAGGTATACGAGATGCAGTCATCAAAAAATTATTTTCCGAAACAAAAAGCAATACATGTGGCGTTTAGTCCTGATCGACTAGAAGCATTAATCTGTCAGGGCAAACTACATGCCGCTGACTTTAACTGTCTGGATAAAAAATCCAAACGAACAGTGTGGAGCATGCTGCTGGCAGCGGCAGCTCACAGATTGAGTTAATCATGAATGTAAACAGAGCAGAGAGAGCAGAAACCTGGTGCGAAGCTGTCATTTTAGCCGCCAATGAACAATTGGAATTGATGTACCGCCAACACGCTTCAGCATGTATTGCGTTACAGATTTCAAGAAATTATCGGTTATTACTAACCCATAACGAGCACCCTTTAAAGAAACAGCACTGGCGAGCCTTATCGCAGCGCTGGTTACTCAGTTATCAACTTCATCGAGGCCAACAGCGTGGATTACCCGATATGTTGGAAAGTCTCTGAATCTTCAAATTTAAAATAAGGATCTTTAATCATGGCTTCAAATACCTGCCAGCCGGAAAACGTCTTTTCTTCCAGTACCTGTGATATCCAATTTTGCCCTGATTGTCAGATGGTGCACGTCAATATGGGGGCTATCACCATTCGCATGACGGAGCAGCATTTTGCGACTTATGCGATTGATATCAGCAAAGCATTGTTTCATATGCGCCAACGTGAAATACATCAGGCCGATATGCGGATAATGATGTAATACACCTTTCACACGATTATTCTTGATCAACACCAAATCTGACGAAGGGTCTCTTTATCTTTAGAGCCTAAGGTCAACAGACCCTACAGTTCTTTCGTTAAAATGCTGGTGGTCAGTGAAAAAAGGGAGCTCTGCTCCCTTTTTTTGTCTGAAATTTATGGCAAGATAAAATTCTGCTGCTGTTTTCAGCTATGCTTGTAGCTGCACTGAAAAAATTATTTGGGACTAGGTAAATGCTGAAAGGGATAAAAGTCACAGCGATTGTGATCATTTCTGTGCTGATGCTTATTTGGCTGACCTGTACTTTGCTGCTGAACCATGCACGAGATCTCAAGCTGGACCAATACAAACTGACCAATCCCTGGTTGCTTGAACATTATCAACGGACGGATGTGCCGGTAGAACATGGATGGCGTCTGGCTGAACAGCTGTTTATGGAAATCGAGTCACAACTTTATGTGAATGCCGAACCTAAACTGCTTCTTAACCGTCCATTGTTAGGTGGTATTTTACTGGAGGATCTCATTGTTCTGGCAACAGATGACAATCTGATTCTGTTTGATACCGAAGGCGGGTATATCGGCACACTTGGGGCTGCAGAACTTATACCGGCCGAGATCCAGAATATTGGCTTACATCATGGTCTTCCGGTGCTGCAAACCCGAAGTGGGATGTGGCAAGGGAATTCGATTCTGGATGATTGGCAATTGATATCGTTGCAGGGAGTTTCATGGAGCGAATCCATCCCTATCCCGGAATCCACTAAAAATGAACTTAGGCAGCAACTTGAAGCTCATAACATCAAGCTGACAACACTACTTGAAGGTATCTGTAACGGGCGTTTTTTTGGTGAACAGGGGCGTTGGCTGATTGATGCATTATTACTGTTGATAATGGTTCTTGCATTACGCGGCATGTTTGGATTAACAGACAAGTCATAATGGCGCGGTTATGCCACTATAAAATTTATTTCGGGAGGTAGGTTTTTGAGACAGACAGGGTTTCCGTTTCTGCCCAAAGACTTCATTGAAACTGAAGATGGATTGATATTTGCCGTAGTCAGCTATCACTCACATGATCAGAAAGTGGGCTGCTTTTTACGTTATGTGCAGGATCAACATGGTTGGCATAAAGTGGATACTGAACAGGCTAACCGTTTACTGGAACGCCATCATCCAGAGTTTTTATTTTATTCCAGCCAGTTTGATGCAGCCTTTCATGCGGTTCCGGTGAACAGCATTATTCATCATCACCGTCCCGAGCAACGATTGCAGCAATTACTTAAACAACCAGCTGAAGATCCGCTGCAGCATAAACTACATAAATTGATAGCCATTTTGCAGCAATATTCAGTGGATATTGATGCCATGGGGCTCACCGGATCAATGCTGATTAATCAGCAAAAAGCGACATCCGATATTGATCTGGTCATATACGGACGTGAGGCGTTTCATCAATGTCGCTCTGCCGTTAAAAAAGCAATTGCAGATAATCTGCTTCAGAAGCTGGATATAACTCAAATGCAGGAAAACTATCAGCGACGGGATAGTGAGCTGGATTTTGACACCTTTAGCTGGCATGAATACCGGAAATGCAATAAAGCGATGATTGATGGCAGTAAATTCGATATAGGAATGGTCTGTCTATCAGATGAGCTTGATATCGAACATCGGCATTTCCTCAAACAAGGCATTAAAACCATCCAATGTCGGGTGACCGATGACAGTCGTGCATTTGATTTCCCTGCACGATACCGAGTGGATAATGCACTGACTCCTGAAATTATTTCCTTTACCCATACCTATGTTGGACAAGTGGAAAAAGGAGAATTCATTGAGGTTTGCGGTGCATTGGAATGTGATGCTTCCGGAACCTGCCGAATTGTGGTCGGTTCTACACGAGAAGCCCGAGGCGAATATATAAAGGTGATTGAACAAAAATGAGTGAACTTATTCAAAATACAAAAGCAGATATAGGCGTAGTAGGTTTAGCCGTGATGGGACAGAACCTGGTGCTCAACATGAATGACAAAGGCTTTAAGGTAGCGGTTTATAACCGGACCACCTCCAAAGTCGATGAGTTTCTGGAGGGGCCAGCAAAAGATACCAATATTATCGGTTGCCATGATCTGAAAAAATTTGTCGAAAGCCTGCAAATGCCTCGTCGGGTCATGTTGATGGTGAAAGCGGGTCCCGTGGTTGATTCTTTTATTGAGCAACTGGTTACCTATCTGGATAAAGGTGACATCATTATTGATGGCGGTAACTCACTGTTTAATGACAGTGACAGACGTACCCATGAACTGCATAAAAAAGGCATTCTGTTTGTCGGCAGCGGTGTTTCAGGTGGTGAGGAAGGCGCACGTTTCGGACCTTCTCTAATGCCTGGTGGTAATAATGCCGCATGGCCTGCGATTAAACCCATTTTTCAGGCCATTGCTGCACAGGTTGATGGGGAAGCCTGCTGTGACTGGGTCGGTAATGACGGCGCTGGCCATTATGTAAAAATGGTGCATAACGGCATTGAGTACGGTGATATGCAACTGATTTGTGAAGCGTATCAAATGATGCGCGAAGGCCTGGGCATGTCCGGTGATGAAATTCAGCAGGTATTTGCTGAATGGAACGAAGGGGTTTTGGACTCCTATCTGATCGAGATTACCCGCGATATCCTGGCGGTGAAAGAACCTGATGGCAGTTTGCTGATTGATCATATTCTGGATACTGCCGGTCAAAAAGGAACGGGTAAATGGACTGGTATCAATGCACTGGAGTTAGGCATTCCATTAACGCTGATTGGAGAGGCCGTATTTTCCCGCTGTTTATCTGCTCTGAAAGATGAACGGGTGACGGCCTCTAGTGTTTTGCCTGCAGAAGCAGGTGAATTTTCCGGCGATAAAGCTGAAATGGTTAACGCAATTCGTGATGCCTTATATGCTTCAAAAATTATTTCCTACGCCCAAGGTTACATGCTAATGCGTGAAGCAGCCAAAACCTATGGCTGGGAGCTCAATTATGGTGGTATTGCGTTGATGTGGAGAGGCGGCTGTATTATTCGCAGTCGCTTCCTGGGCAATATTCGCGATGCTTTTGAGCGGAATCCCCAACTGGGAAATCTGTTACTGGATGATTTCTTCATTGATGCTATTACTGAGGCCTTACCGGGTTGGCGTAAAGCCGTAGGCTGTGCCATCAGTCTTGGGGTTCCGGTACCTGCATTCAGCAGTGCATTATCTTTCTATGATGGTTATCGCAGTGAACGCTTACCTGCCAATTTATTGCAGGCCCAGCGGGATTATTTTGGTGCCCACACCTATGAACGGCTGGATAAGCCTCGCGGTGAATATTTCCATACCAACTGGACCGGCAGAGGCGGTAATGTTTCAGCATCAACCTATGAAGCGTAAATCAAGGTAAATGAAACACTGAAGAGGGCGGGAAACCGCCCTTTTTAATGTCCAAAATTTACAATGGTGTCGTTCTTCTCAGCACCATAAACTGGTTAGGTTCGCCAACAACATAGATATTACCCTCAGCATCGGTTGTAACCCCTTCAGGCTGGCTCATTTTAGGCCAAAGACGATAAGGACCACTGCCTAATCTGATTCGTGATATTTCCTCTCCCGACAAATCAATTACGTGCAGGCTGTGTGAGTCATCACTTAAAACCAGTAATCTTTCTTCCGGGCCCTGCAACAAGGTAAGACCCGAGAAGTCATCGACCTCCAGACGCAGGTTTTTCATTACATCAAACTGCTTGGTCTGCTCATCATTTTCCAATGCAAAATGCATTATCCGGGCCGGCATCTCTTGCACAAAAAACACGCCGTGTCGCGGTGAAAAGGCAATCCCCTCAATGCCTTTATTATTTTTTTCAGGGGGAAGCAGGGCAAGGGTTTTGACATCAGAATAGTGAACTTCTGTCGTTGTATCGAGTATGTCAACAAAGCTAATGGTCTGCTGCCGCTCTTCGCTGATAATAAATCGATTGCCTTCTACATAATCAATACTTTCAGTATCAGAAAAACCTATTAAATCAATTTTTCTCAGCAATTGACCATTTTTACTGATGACAACGATCTGCTCAGGATTATTAATAATGCCATAAAGATTTCCAGAATCAGGATGATAGGTTATGCCTGATAAGTTATCTTCTATACCATCAATCATCAGCGTTTTACTGAGCAGATAGTGATTAAGATCCCAGACTTCACTGGTTTTAGTTGTGGCAGAACTCACGGTGCTGAACCAGAGGCAGCCACTTAAAATCGTGCTGAGCAGTAATACAATAAGTAGTAATCTCGATCGGGTTTTATCCGAGAAAAGAGCCATGCGTTTATCCTTCAACTTGGTTACTCTACCAATGCCAGACATTGATATGACTTAAAGAAGAACGATAATCCTCGAGGCTTAATTCAAACTGAAAATTAGTGTTGGATCAGGAAAATTTTTATGGCTTACTCATCGACATCATCCATATCGGCTTGACCTGATAAGCGACGCCGTATGTGCGACCATGACATTCCCACTGCGAGCACAGTAGCGATAAGAAATAAAATGATATAGGTAAAAGCGGCATGATGAAGGAATTCCAGAATACCTAAATCAAATAACCACCAGATAATAATGGCAAAAAAGGCAAACGCGAGGATAAGACCAAATCCACCTAATGATCGGAATGTTGCTCTGAGATAAACCGTCCAGCCAATCAGGATAATAACGGTGGCCATGGCAAATGGTGGGGTAATATTCATACCAGCGTTACCAAACAGAGCGTCATTGGCCCAATGATAATAGCTATAACCACTCGGGTTATAACTGATAAATACCAGCAAAACGGCAAACAACAAACGTAATAAAAAGCCTTTACTATTAAAACGTTGTGCCATGACCGTCTCCTTAAATATTTATTGGACTAACGAATCTCAAACAGGCTAAATTCGCCAGTAGCGGTTAGTTTTTCCAGGCTGATATCAGTGACCTGTGCAAAATTCGGTCCTTGCCAGGCCCATTCGAGTAATTGTTCCAGTTGAGCGGGTTCACCTTCTGCGACCATCTCAACCTGCCCACTGCGCAGATTTCGCACCCAGCCTGTTACGCCTATTTTCTGCGCTGCGATTTGTGCTGACATACGATAGCTGACACCTTGCACGCGACCTTCAATTACAAAGTGATACCGCTTTATTCCCATTCGATAGTAGCAGGTGGTTTACCAGAGATATCGTAGACTACTCTTGAGATACCATTGATTTCATTA
>NZ_DFTU01000060.1:44102-48023 GCF_002379485.1 Methylophaga sp. UBA4204
CATTATTCCCATTCGATCGTAGCAGGTGGTTTGCCGGAGATATCGTAGACTACTCGTGAGATACCATTGATTTCATTAATAATCCGACGTGACACCAGATCCAGAAACTCATAAGGCAGGTGTGCCCAGCGAGCGGTCATAAAATCAATGGTTTCGACTGCACGCAATGCAACTACATAGTCATAGCGACGACCATCACCCATTACACCAACTGATTTAACGGGTAAAAATACTGCAAACGCCTGGCTGGTTTTATCATACAAATCATGCGCGCGCAGTTCTTCGATAAAGATGTTATCGGCTTTACGCAATAAGTCGGCATATTCTTTTCTGACTTCGCCCAGAATACGTACGCCAAGGCCTGGGCCAGGGAATGGGTGGCGATAGACCATATCGCTTGGCAAGCCTAATTCAACGCCCAGTTTACGCACTTCATCTTTAAACAATTCGCGTAAAGGCTCAATTAATTTGAGTTTCATGTGCTCCGGTAAGCCGCCGACATTGTGATGCGTTTTAATCACATGGGCTTTACCGGTTTTAGAAGCAGCAGATTCGATTACATCAGGATATATAGTGCCTTGAGCCAGCCATTGCACATTTGTCAGTTTGGAAGCTTCTTCATCAAATACTTCAACAAACTCACGGCCAATGATTTTACGTTTGGCTTCCGGATCATTTTCACCGGCCAATGCAGAGAGAAAACGATCTTCAGCATCGACGCGAATCACTCTGATGCCCATATGTTTGGCAAACATCGCCATCACCTGGTCGCCTTCGTTTTCACGCAACAGGCCATTATTTACAAACACACAAATCAGCTGATCGCCAATTGCACGGTGCAGTAAAGCTGCCACTACCGAGGAATCAACACCACCTGATAAACCCAGCAATACTTCATCTTTGCCAACTTGCTGGCGGATGGTTTCAATGCTGTCTTCAATAATATTGGCGGAGGTCCATAAGGTTTCACAACCACAGATTTCGCTGATAAAACGTGAAATCATCCGTTGTCCCTGAGTGGTGTGGGTGACTTCAGGATGGAACTGGACGCCGTAGAACTGTCGTTCTTCATCTGCCATACCAGCAATGGGCGCACTGTCAGTGCTGGCAATGACTTTAAATCCCTCTGGCAACTGGCTGACCCGATCACCATGACTCATCCATACATCCAGCATGCCAAAGCCTTCTGGGGTTGTATGGTCTTCAATATCTTTCAAAAACGCAGAATGACCATGAGCACGAATTTTAGCGTAGCCAAATTCCCGGTGAGATGACGATTCGACCTTGCCCCCAAGTTGTGTGGCCATGGTTTGCATGCCGTAGCAGATACCCAGCACGGGCACATTCATTTCAAATACGCAGTGTGGTGCAGCTGGTGCAGACTCACCAATCGTTGAATCAGGGCCGCCGGAAAGAATGATACCTTTTGGAGCAAATTCACGAATTTCTGCTTCGCTGATATCCGGGTTGCGTAACTCACAATACACACCGGCTTCGCGCACTCGGCGGGCAATAAGTTGGGTATATTGTGACCCGAAATCAAGGATTAGAATGCGGTGGTCGTGAATATGGCTGCTCATGAATCTCTCTTACAGTCAGATAAAAAATACCGGCTTCCGGGGAGAAGCCGGCATTATTCAAAAATTAATTAACCCGGTAATTCGGTGCTTCTTTGGTAATAGTCACGTCATGGACATGGCTTTCATTCATACCAGCAGAAGTCACACGAACAAACTCAGGTTTGGTCCGCATTTCTTCAATAGTACGGCTACCGGTATAGCCCATGGAAGCCCGAACACCGCCCATCAACTGATGGATAACCGGACTCAGATTCCCTTTGAAGGGCACTCGACCTTCAATGCCTTCCGGAACAAGTTTGTCAGGTTCACTAGACTCTTGGAAGTAACGATCACTGGATCCTTGCTTCTGTTGCATGGCACCCATGGATCCCATACCACGATACGATTTATAAGCACGACCTTGGAATAATTCCACTTCGCCAGGAGCTTCTTCTGTACCGGCAAACATTCCACCAATCATAATGGCATGTGCGCCGGCTACAATGGCTTTGGCAATATCACCCGAATAGCGTACGCCACCATCAGCAATTAAGGGTATACCGGTTCCAGCCAGTGCTGCCGCGACATTACTGATAGCGCTGATTTGTGGTACACCTACACCGGCGACGATACGTGTGGTACAGATAGAGCCGGGACCGATACCGACTTTTACCGCATCTGCACCGGCTTCAACTAAAGCTTTGGCTGCAGCAGCAGTCGCGATATTACCGCCGATGACTTGAACTTGAGGATAGTGTTTTTTGACCCAACGCACCTGATCCAAAACGCCTTGAGAGTGGCCGTGTGCCGTATCAACAACAATCACATCCACTCCAGCAGCTACCAGAGCATCCACGCGCGCTTCACTCTCGGAACCAATTCCTACCGCAGCACCAACCCGTAAACGCTCCTGTGCATCTTTTGATGCCAGTGGGTTATCCGTTTGTTTTTGAATATCTTTTACTGTGATCATGCCCTGCAAGTGGAAGTTATCATCGACAACCAGGACTTTTTCAATGCGGTTGGTATGCAATAAATGCAGCACCTCTTCACGGGTGGCATTTTCGCCTACAGTGACCAATTTATCTTTGCCGGTCATGATCGATGAGACTGGACTATCAAAATGTTTTTCAAAACGTAAATCACGGCTGGTCACGATGCCCACCAAATCATCGCCATCGACAACCGGGACGCCGGAGATATTATGAGCACGAGTAAGTTCAACGACAGCGCCAATAGAGGTATTAGGACTAACGGTAATGGGATCCCGTACCACACCGCTTTCAAATTTTTTCACTTTGCGAACTTCATCTGCCTGTTGTTCGATGGTCATATTTTTATGCAAAATACCCAGACCACCTTCCTGTGCCATAGTGATCGCCAACCGGCTTTCAGTGACGGTGTCCATGGCAGAAGAAAGCAGTGGAATATTAATGGTGATATCACGTGTCAATTGAGTTGACAAACTGACATCACGCGGCAGAACATTTGAATAGGCGGGGAGTAATAAAACGTCATCAAATGTCAGGGCTTCTTGCGCAATTCTCATGAGGCGGGTTCCCGAATTTACTGTAATATGATCGATAAATTATATCAGGAACTTAGTGGTTTATGGCATCACTTATGACATCGGATTCGCAAGTAAAACTCGCTGCCCGTGCTGTCAAGGATGTATATCCGGTTTCGCGATTGGTCAGAGAAGTCCGGCTGATGCTGGATGGTTCGTTTCCGCTTTTGTGGGTGGAAGGGGAAATCTCCAATTTGGCAATGCCGGCGTCAGGGCACATTTATTTCACGTTAAAAGACTCAGCTGCGCAAGTACGCTGTGCAATGTTTCGTGGACGCAATCAACAATTACGCTTTACACCGGAAAATGGCATGCAGGTATTACTGCGCGTCAAAGTCACCCTTTATGAAGGTCGTGGCGAATTTCAGCTGGTTGTTGAGCATATGGAAGAAGCGGGTAGCGGCGCATTGCAACGCGCTTATGAAGCATTAAAAGCCCGACTGGGTCAGGAAGGTTTATTCGATACCGCTCATAAAAAACCGTTACCGTCGTTGCCGCAAACCATCGGTATTGTGTCTTCACCGGATGGAGCAGCGGTTCACGATATTTTGCATGTTTTGAAACGGCGTTTTCCGGCAATCAAAGTGATTCTGTATCCCGTTGCCGTACAAGGTGAAACAGCGCCACGGCAGATTGCTAATGCTATTCAAACTGCTGATCAGCGACAGGAATGTGATTTGCTGATAGTAGGGCGGGGTGGTGGCTCACTGGAAGATCTGTGGAGCTTCAATGATGAGTTGGTTGCCAGAGCTTTGTTTGCCTGTCAGATACCGACCATCAGCGCGGTAGGCCATG
>NZ_DFTU01000060.1:48106-51249 GCF_002379485.1 Methylophaga sp. UBA4204
AGTAGGCCATGAAATTGATTTTACCATTGCCGATTTTGTTGCAGATGTCAGGGCTCCAACGCCTTCGGCTGCGGCTGAACTGGCGGTACCTGAAGCGCGCCAATTAGCCTTAAATCTTCGCGGTTTGTTGCAAAATCTGGGCAGTCGTATTCAGCAAAAACTTGCCAATGAACAACGGCATATTCGGCATCTGTCTCAACGTCTGCCCCGCCCGCAGCAACAAATTAAACTCCAGCAGCAACAGTTAAAACGTCTGCAAACGCAACTTGATTACAGTATCCAGCGGCGGTTACAAGGCAAGCAACAACAACTTGATTATCTGTCAGTAAGATTGCCTCATCCAAAGTTGCGAATCAGCTGGCGACAAACCCGACTGCAGGATTTAACACAGCGGTTTGAAAAAGCCTTTTCGGTACAGCAGCAACAATTCAGGTTACAAAGCCAGAATCTGAATGATCGCTTAAAGCGATTGTTACCGGTCTCCCGTTTGAAGCAACAGCAGCAGCATGTAGAGGCACTCTCTTCACAATTAAACCGTTTGACCGGTCAACAAATCACCGATCAAAAAAAGCAGCTGGCCCAGTTGATGCGTACCTTATCGGTGGTTAGCCCTCTCAACACACTGGAGCGCGGTTACAGCATCACCAGTGATTCACAGACTGGTAATGTTATTTACCGATCTGATGAAGTAACAATCGGACAATCCCTGCAAATTCGTTTATTTGAAGGTCAATTGGACTGTGAAGTTCGTCGTAAGAAATGATGTATAGATTGTGCTATTGGCTGGTTCTATTAGTCTGTTCACCTGCCTGGGCTTTACCACAACAATTACCAGTACCAGGTGGTGTCGTCATTTTGCCTTTGGAAATCGAGGGAAATGTAGCACCTGAGGTGACCTATCAAAAACAACAGGTGCTAGTGGTAAAACAAGATTCACAATGGCAGGCTGTAGTTGGCATTCCGCTGGCAGCCGAGTCGGGGAATCACAAAATTCTGGTGGAAAGTCAGGGTGCGTTAAGCAGCATTATGTTTGAGGTCAAAGATAAAGCTTATCCCACTCAACGGATAAATGTTCCTGACGATCGTAAGGTCAATCCCTATGCGGAAGATATGGAGCGCATCGAAGCCGAAACAGCCAAAATAAATAAAGCCTTACGTCATTGGCGTGCCAGCGACAATGTGCCGTTTAATTTTGTCTGGCCCATTGAAGGAAGGGTCAGTGGTTTATTTGGCCGTCGTCGTGTGTTTAATGGCGAAGAGCGTAATCCACACAGCGGTATTGATATTGCAGCGGCAACAGGTACTGAAATTATGGCACCGGCCAACGGAATAGTGACGGATACCGACGATTACTTTTTCAATGGCAATACAGTAATGATTGACCATGGTCAGGGTCTCGTGACCATGTTTTGTCATCTGGATCGGATTGATGTCAAAGCAGGACAAAAAATTCAACAGGGCGAGATTATCGGCACGGTTGGCGCCACTGGCCGTGTTACCGGTCCACACCTGCACCTTGGTGTGAGTTTGAATAATGCCCGTGTTGAGCCCTTGTTATTTTTTCCAGAGCGGGAAGGTTATCCTTCAGTTCAATAAACCTCTGGCTTACTGTATTTATTTAATAATTCCGTCAGCAGAATAAAATTAACCGGTTTGGTGAGATAGGCAGTAAACAGGCCTTCTGCCTGCTGCAAATCATAAGGCATGGCGGCAGCGGTAACCGCGATCACCGGAATGTGCCGGAGTTTCGGATTAGCCATGATCTGCTCGGTAGCCTGTAAGCCGCTGATTCCGGGGAGATTGATATCCATCAATATCACGGCTGGCATATTACTTTCCAGCCAGTCCAGTCCTGCCTCAGCTGTTTTGCAAATATGCAACGTGTATTGGGGCAGACGATCAAAAAATGCTTCCATCAATTTGATATTGGCCGGATTATCTTCTATATGCAGAATGAGAGTCGAAGCAGAGGAGTTAAATGGATTTTCGGCTTTAATTGATTCAGCCTGCTGATGCACTTCATCATTCTGGTTATTGTTGTCTGTTATGGGTAACTCTACCCAGAATCGAGTGCCTTGATTTTCTGTGCTTTCAAAACCAATATGCCCGTCCATGGCTTTTATCAGTCTCTTGGTCACAATCAATCCGACTCCGGTTCCTTCAATGTCCGAGTTTTCCTGACCCAGACGATCAAATGCCGTAAACAGATAGGCCTGCTTATCCCGTGGAATTCCCATGCCTGTATCCTGAATAGTGATACGCAAGCGCTTAGTGGAATCAATTACCTCACCGCTAATAATAACTTTGCCATCAGGGCGATTATATTTGATGGCATTACTGACCAGATTTATCAGCACCTGTTTGAGTTTTGTTAAATCAGCGAGTACCAGCTGTTCAGGAATGTCATCAGTATGAATGATCACACGATAGCGAGCCGCCAGGTTTTTCAGCATGGGCAAACAATGATTAATTGCGACACTGACATTCACCGGCTCAATCGATACGTCCACTGAACCCGTCTCAATTTTAGCCAGCTCCAGCACATCATTAATTAACTTGAGCAAGTGCTCACCACTGTGAATGATGAGCTTTAAACTATCTTGCTGGGTTTCTGTGAGTGGCGCATCATTGTCACTTTGCAGTAACTGGGCAAACCCCAGAATCGCATTTAAAGGCGTGCGTAATTCATGGCTCATTGCCGACAGGAATTCCGATTTTGCCTGGTTGGCTTTTTCAGCTTCTTCCTTGGCAGCGATTAATGCCAGATGTTCAGCTTTTTGAAGAGAAATATCTCGGACGATACCCGTAAAAAAATAATGGCCTTCCCATTGAAATGCGCTCAGCGTCAGTTCGATGGGAATGATTTGCCCACTTTTGTGTAATGCTTCCAAC
The DNA here is from genome assembly GCF_002379485.1 of Methylophaga sp. UBA4204. NCBI lineage: Bacteria > Pseudomonadati > Pseudomonadota > Gammaproteobacteria > Thiotrichales > Piscirickettsiaceae > Methylophaga > Methylophaga sp. UBA4204. The sequence goes on from NZ_DFTU01000060.1 coordinate 50,999, forward strand.
TCAACTGGCTGGCCAATTATGGTGGATTGCTCACTAATGAGGAATCGCGACATCCCATGTTCGTGATTTTTACGATGCTGGGCTGGCATCAGCTGGGTAATATTCTGCCCGATAATTTCTTCTGGCTGATAACCGAACAGGCGAACTGAAGCGACATTAAAATTCTGGATAATGCCCGTTTCATCAATGGTAATAACGCCTTCAAGGGTATGGTTAAGCAAGGTTTGTAAACGATCACTTTCACGTTTAGC
>NZ_DFTU01000060.1:51390-56881 GCF_002379485.1 Methylophaga sp. UBA4204
TTACTGAGTATTTTGGCATGATGGCGTTTGATGAAATAGCCAATCATTGTTAACAAGGCTAATATGCCAAGTGAAACCACCAGCCATTTAAACCAGATGGACACACCTGGCGTTGTGTCATAGATAAAGCCGTTAAGCGCCTGGTCATCATTAACCAAGCCTAAATGCTGATAATGTTCAGCAATTTTTTGCCAACGCTCAATCGTCATATGGCCCAGTGAAACTGTAGGGTACAAACTGAGCTCACTAAGCTTTTCAGCTTCAAATTCCAGATGTGCACGCGTTTTATTTTGCGTGTTGTAGTTTTTTAAAATCAGATCAACCATTTCATAAGGGTGTTCCAGAGCATATTGCCAACCACGCAAGGTTGCACTGTGAAAGGCTTCTACATCTCCTGGCTGACGTTTTAAATAACGTTCAGAGGTAAAGATGATATCGCTGTAAAAGTTGATGTTGTATTCATGGGGTGACAATGTCCGATAATCCACGCCGCGACTTAACATCTGGAAGGGTTCATTGGAAATATATGCGGTCAGCGCATCTACTTTTCCGTCAATTAAATTATCAATATCCTCGGGCGAGGGATCGACAATATTGAGCTGTGAAGGATCTATCCCAAATCGTAGCAACATGGCAGATAAATCATCAGCATAAGACTGACGAGTGACTGTTTTACCGACAAAATCAGTGGGTTGTGTTATCGATGAGTCTGCTCTGACCAACCAGGTATAGGGACTGCTTTGAAAAATCGCCGCGAGCGCTACAAAAGGGCGCCCTTTAAGTCTTTCTACCACCAATCCAGCACCGGAAATTCCAAATTCAACATTGCCGGCTTCCACATCGTTGAAAGGTGCTTTTTGCCCGGTAAGTATGGTTACTGCCAGCCCGGCATCCTGATAATAGCCTTGTTCTTTTGCAGCGTAGATACCCGCAAATTGAAATTGATGCTGCCAGTGAAGTTTGATTGAGACAGGGGTGAGTTTTTGACTTGCCTCTTCAGCTAGGGATGAGCTGGTAATTAACAACAGGGCAAGCGCAATCAATCGACACATAAAAAGTACTCAAACAGAGTTCAATTCATCTTACTCCAACAGAAGCGTATTGTGGAAATTGCCTGCTAGTAATTTATAGGCGAAAGTCCCGTCCCAGATAAACACTTAAAACATGCTTATCCTGAAGGATTTCATCTGGACTGCCTTTTGCGATCACCTCACCCTCGTTGAATATATAGGCACGCTCACAAACGCTCAGTGTTTCACGTACATTATGATCGGTGATTAATATGCCGATACCTCTCGCAGCCAGTGCCTTGATAATACCCTGTATATCCAGAACAGAAATCGGATCAACACCGGCGAAGGGTTCATCCAGCAGGATAAATTGTGGATCCATGGCTAAGGCGCGGGCTATTTCCACACGACGTCTTTCACCACCGGACAATGCCATGCCTAATGATTTGCGGATGTGACCAATATGGAATTCTTCGAGTAATTTTTCCAGCAACTGTTTTTTGGCAATGATACTGAGGTTTTTCCGGGTTTCGATAATAGCGTAAAGATTGTCTTCAACGGACAATTTACGGAATACCGAGGCTTCCTGTGGCAGATATCCTATCCCCAATTGTGCCCGGGTATGGATAGGTTCGTGGGTAAGTTCGCGTTGATTGAGAAAAATACTGCCGTGATCAACTGGAATCAATCCGACAATCATGTAAAAACTGGTCGTTTTACCCGCCCCATTGGGACCAAGCAAGCCCACAATCTCACCACTGTTTACTTCAAGGGAAATATTTTTAACAACCAACCGATCGCCAAATTGCTTGGCGAGCGACCTTGCAGAAAGCTGACTCATTTAAATTCCGTGATTATTCAGGATTCATTTGCAGGTAGCGTGCACTGACCCAACCAATAATGGCTTTATCCCCACTCATACCTCTGACTTGTACCCATTCAGGCTGACGGGTCAGCACGATCACTTCAGTGTTTTCGACAAACGCCCCAAGTCGTTCATATTGAGTCCCGGGACCGGTTCTGACATTCAAAGTGGTCTGAGTTACCGCAGTAGGGTAGCTCATGTCCGATTGCTGTTCAGGAGCCTCAGTTAACGGTTGAGGCGCTTCAACAGCAGGTTCTGCCGGTTTACTTTTATTTTTTTCGCGTTGACCAGGCGGCTGGATGGTGATGTGAACGCGACCACTGGACTGTTGCTGTCCATCGACTTCGACCGGTCTTGAGTTGGCAATAACAATATTTCTGTCGATATCGTATTCGATATGATTGCCACGGAATTCATCGCCTGACTGCCAAACATAACCCTGGCCGACCAGAAAGATACGTTGTTTGCTGGCATGGTATTCCATCTGCAGGGCTTTTGCTTTAACCGGTTTATCCCCTTCCTTATGTACTTGTTCATAAGTGGCAAGGTTACCTTCAGCAATAGCTTTTTCCAGTTCGCGGTTTTCGTCATAGAAAAAAGTAATGACATCACCTTCGATACGTAAAGTGCCCTGTGTCAGTATGGCATCGCCTTTATATTGCGTGACACCGGTTTCATCATCAAGCTGCGCGTGATCTGCTTCAATATTTATCGGTTGCTCGCGATCACTTGGTAAGGCGAGGGCAATGGATGGGATGATGGTCATTCCCCAAAGCAGATTAATTAACAGGTGGCGCATTATATTGTCCTCTCACCCTAGAGTGCAGATTAATAGTTTCTTCTTGTAAAGCGGCATGAAAACCCACTGAATGGGTATCGCCATGAGGCGATTTCATGGTCACCGGCTGATCGGTATACGCCGTGTTGTTGACAGTATCCAGATTCAGAACTTCAGTTAATAACTGTATTTCCGGTTGATCTTTGTTGGTAATAATAACATTGCCGGTGAGAAGAATGTTCTCGCCTTCACCCTGAGTTTCAGCATGATCTGACTCAATGATCCAATCATTGTTTTCCGGCGCAATAAACAGGGTGTTTGGACTGAAAATTTCAGTACGGTCATTCTCCGGATAGTGATACAGCGTTTCTCCGGTAATTACCCGCGATGGTTTGCCATTGATATCCATTACCGTCATCTTGAAATCGGTCATTCCAAAATCGATACTGTAGTGCACGGCGCGTTCAGTTTTTGGTGCCTCAGGTTTGCTAAGCAACATCCACAGACTGATCCCCGCGACTAGCAGTAAAGCAATTTTGATATAAATTGGAATATTAAAAATGGCGTTCAATTTGGTCCTGCAGGGTTCCCTGTCCTTCCATTATTAATTCACATACATCACGGGCAGCACCTCTACCACCCATGGACGGAGTGATCCAGTGCGCATGTTTTTTCACCACAGCATCAGCATCCTGAACGGCTATCGCTAAACCGACTCTGCTCATGATGGACAAGTCCACCCAGTCATCACCGACATAAGCACATTGTTCCGGTTTCAGCTTAAGGGTTTTTAACAGTTCCTCAAAGGCTGGCAGCTTTACTTTTTGTCCCTGGTAAACCAGATTAATTCCAAGACTTTGCATACGATGTTCAACCACTCTGGAGGTGCGTCCAGTGATAATAGCAATATCGACACCGGTGTATTGCAGCAGTTTCATGCCGTGGCCATCACGCGAATTAAATGCCTTATGTTCCTCACCATCATCACCAATAATGATACTGCCATCAGTCAGTACACCATCGACATCAAAAATAACCAGTTTAATTTGTTTGGCGCGAGCCGTTATATCTTGCATTGATCTGTCCTGAAAATTAGACCACACCGGCACGTAATAAGTCGTGCATATTCAGTGCGCCTGTTAAGTTATGGTTTTTATCGGTAATCAACAGGCCGTTGATTTTATATTGCTGCATCATCTGTAATGCTTCTGCGGCAAGCATCTCTGCATGCCCCGTTTTACAATGTTGTGTCATATGTTCCTGCAGCGGGGCGGTTAAAATATTTACTTCCTGTGCCAGGACTCGACGTAAATCACCATCGGTGAAAATCCCCACCAATTTGTCATCATTATCGACCACGGCGGTCATGCCCAAACTTTTGTCGGACATTTCAATCAGCGCTTCGCGCAGCAATGCCTTTTCATTTACTTTAGGGATGGCTGCGCCGATATGCATGATGTCGCTGACACGTAATAACAATCGTCTACCAAGATTGCCACCCGGGTGAGAAAGGGCAAAATCTTCAGCGGTAAAGCCACGAGCTTCCAATAACGCAATGGCCAGTGCATCCCCCATCACTAATGCGACGGTAGTACTGGATGTTGGGGCCAGTCCCAATGGGCAGGCTTCTTTTTTAACACTGACGTTGATAGTTGCATCAGCACATAACGAAAGTGTTGAGTCCATACGACCACTCATAGTGATTAATGGTACGCCCAGTCGTTTAATCAACGGCAATATGGTCAGAATCTCGGCAGTTTCACCGGAGTTGGATAATGCCAGAACCACATCTTTGTCGGTGATCATACCTAAATCACCATGACTGGCTTCTCCGGGATGAACAAAAAATGCCGGACTGCCGGTGCTGGCCAACGTAGCAGCGATTTTACTGCCGATATGGCCTGATTTACCCATGCCAATCACCACAATACGACCCTGACATTGCAGCAGATACTCACATGCTCGAACAAAATCATCATCCACTCTATCGCGGAGCAACATGACAGACTCCAGCTCGGTATCGATGACTGCCAGCGCCAATTGTTTTAATTTATCCGAATCTATTTTCATATACCGTTATGCACACCTTGATACGCCAGCAAACTTATATAGCCTGCATAAACCAGTAGTAATAATAAACCAACCGGGCGTCCCAATCGGCCTTTTAAACAAAATCTTGCAAACAGATAAAGCACGATTGTCAGGCCAATCATAAAGCTAAAATCGCGGGTTAGCAGTAGCGAATCTACTTTCGTTGGGTGAATCAGACCCGGCATGGCAAGAACAGCAAGCAGATTAAAGATATTTGAACCAAGAATATTGCCAACGGCAATATCATGTTCATTTTTCAGAGCAGATGAAATACAGGCGGCTAACTCTGGCAGACTGGTGCCAATGGCAACGACGGTTAAGCCAATCACTAAATCACTTATGCCCAACAATTGCGCGACACCAGTTGCTCCCCAGACTAAGAGTTTGGCTCCCCCCAGTAAGGCAATTAATCCTGTCAAAAACAGTACGATGGATTTTTTCAGTGAGCGTTTTGGCTGCTGATATTCCTGAGTAAATTCAATTTTCAGCGGATCGTCCTTAGCACTTTTAACAGCCAGCCATGCCATGCCTCCTAGCGTCAATATAAAGCCTGTAAACAGAACCAGGCCATCAATCCGATCCAGTTGCATATCCCAGAGCAATAACAACAGGGAGAGGAACATGATAAAGACTAATACCGGAAATTCTCTTCTCAGGGTAATGGAGTGAATCGCCAGAGGAGTGACCAGAATCGTGACGCCCAAAACCAGTCCAATATTGGTGATATTGGAGCCAATGGCATTGCCA
>NZ_DFTU01000060.1:56985-60576 GCF_002379485.1 Methylophaga sp. UBA4204
CAATGGCATTGCCAATACCCAGGGCAGGAGCACCATCAAATGCAGCGAATGCTGAAACTATCATTTCTGGAGCAGAGGTACCAAAACCAACGATAGTTAAGCCGACAATTAAGGGAGCAACCCCCAGGTTCGATGCAATGCCTGCCGCACCATCAATAAATTTATCCGCTCCCCAGATCAATAGGACCAACCCACTGATAATGGCGCTTATAAATAGAAAAGAAGTCATTTAATAACCGATGATGGAACCTTAAAAATAAAAAGAGCCGGACTAAATCCGGCTCTTTTTATTATAACGGTGGAGAATTGTTATGTCGCGATGTATTACTGGTCATCGAACAAATCAAAATCATCATCATCTGGCGGGTTACCATCGTAAACCAGATATTGACGACGCTGCAGATAGGCATTTCTTACGTATGCATATTCGTCATCCGTAGCTTCATCCAAAACCCGTTCTGACTTAAGCAGATTGGCACGGGTATCCACTAAACGTGTTCCTGCAAAGGCATTACGTGCGCCCGGACCCTCAACATACATCACCGGGTCAGTAAACATATCGCCCACTAAACCAAATGAGTCACGCACAGTGCGGGGACCAAAAAACGGTAATACGATGTATGCGCCGGGTTCAGCACCCCAGGCTCCCAGTGTCTGGCCGAAATCTTCGTTACGTTTCTTGTTGCCAGCATGACCGGCAACATCAAAGATACCTGCCACACCAACGGTGCTGTTTAACAGAAAACGACCTGTATCATCAGCTGCCTGGCTGAATTTACCTTGCAACAGGCTGTTGATGGCGACTGTAATATCATTCAGATTACTGAAGAAATTGCTGACGCCCCAGCTGATCGCATCAGGAACAACAACATCGTAACCCTTGGCAACAGGCTTTAACACGGCACGATCTACAGTATCGTTAAATTGATACATTGCACGGTTATAGCTTTCATATGGATCACGTTCATCAGATGATTGTACGGTGGCACAACCTGTGAACAGAACCAATAAACCGAGCAGGCTGAGCCTGGAAAAAACTTTTAGATCGAACATTGTGGCATTCCCTGAAACAAATTTAACGAGAATAATCTCACGGCAGTTCCAGGCTAATCAAGTGATCTGTTGTACCAATACCAAGAAAGTATGATGGTGTTGTCACTTTGCAACATCAAAAGAATGTTTCATCCGCTTTTCTGGCCCAGCATTTGCGCAGTTTTAACCTGTGATTCTGGATGGTTGTTATACATATAACCGGAAAATACTTCGCTGCATTTGTGCCAGCTATTTTCATGTGCATAAGCAATACAATCGGTTTTTTGCAGATTCAGCGCATTTAACGCCGCCTTATGCAAATCCCAATCCAGCTCGCCGGTTTTGCCCTGAATAATAATATCTTTAGGCCCGGTGACCGGATAAGCGGCTACAGGCAGACCGCAAGCCATCGCTTCCAGAATTACCAAGCCGAAGGTATCGGTTTGACTCGGAAAAACAAAAACATCTCCTCCGGCCAGATAGGCAGCGAGTTCTTCAGCAAATTTGGCACCGGTAAAGATCACATCAGGATAGCGTTTTTTCAACATCTCCAGATCAGGACCATCGCCAATCACTACTTTACTGCCTGGTAAATCCAAATCCAAAAATGCTTCAATGTTTTTTTCGACTGCAACCCGGCCCATATTGATAAAAACCGGGCGGGGTAAGTCATAATTTTTGGCATTATCTTTCGTGAATATATCGGTATCGACACCTCGTCCCCATACATAAACATCTTGAAATCCATATTCTTGCAAGCGTCGCTGTTGTGAAATGGTAGGTACCAGTGTTCTCACCGCCGGGCGATGAAAACGCCTTAACCATGCATAGCTCCAACTAAGCGGAATCGGTAAACGCAAACGCAGATATTCTGGAAACTGAGTATGAAATGACGTGGTGAAATGGATATTATGACGCAGACACCAACGTCTGGCGGCCATGCCTAATGGACCCTCAGTGGCAATATGCACTGCATCGGCTTGCAGATTGTCGAGCATATTTGCCAGTTTTCGGTAAGGCAGTAATGCCAGACGAATTGAGGGATAACTGGGACAGGGAATCGTTTTAAAATTCAGCGGCGTGAGCATGGTAACGTCATAGCCCATTTCCTGCAGATGGTCACGGGTTTTCCCCAGAGTGCGCACAACCCCGTTGACCTGTGGCTCCCAGGCATCGGTAATAATCGCCAGTTTCATCAAGCGGCTTTGGCAATCAAAACGTGCTGATTAAATACTTCAGCCCAAGGGATGATTTCCATCTGACCATCTGGATGTTCAACCAATGCTGTGCAGCTCTCTACCCAGTCGCCACAATTATAGTAATCGATATCATGTATGCGCGTTATTTCCGCACGGTGAATATGGCCGCAGACCACACCATCCACCCCTTGTTTAGAAGCTTCATGCGCCACAGCTTCTTCAAAATTACTGATGTACTGGACCGCATTTTTCACTTTGTGTTTCAAAAACGCTGCCAGTGACCAGTAAGAGAAGCCCATCTTACGGCGGAAATAATTCACCCAGCGATTAGCTCTAAGTAAAAATTCATACAAACGGCTGCCGATTTTGGCCAGCATCGGCGAAATTTTCACTACGCTATCGAATTGATCGCCGTGAATGATTAACAACTTACGTTTATCGGCTGTGGTATGAATGATTTCGTTATGGATCTGCACATTACCGAACACCGCACCATCATAATCCCGCAGAATCTCATCGTGATTACCGGGAACAAAGATGACCTTGGTATTGTGCTTGGCTTTACCGAGCAGGGTTCGGACTACGTTATTATGTTCTTGAGGCCAGTACATGCGTTTTTTCATTTCCCAGACGTCGATAATATCGCCGACCAGATAAAGATATTCGCATTCCACATTATGTAAAAAGTTAAGGAGGAGCTCGGCACTGCAGCCTCGGAAGCCAAGATGGATATCCGAAATGAACACGGTGCGAACTTTCAGCTTTTGCTTGTGACTTAGTTGTGTTTGCATAAGGCACTCATTCACTTAAAATTCTGAGCAAACCTTATCTATTAGATATTGCAGTGTGATGACCGTTTTGTTGCGTTACCATGACAATAACTTCACGCGCTACACTGCGGGCGATACCGAACCTAATCAGGACACTATTATGAGCAACCCATTATTGGAAAATCACCGTTTACCGCCATTTTCCGCAATAAAAGCCGAACATGTTGAGCCCGCAATTGATCATGCGTTGAGCACAGCACGCAATAAAATTGACACTATTTTGAGCACACTTTCAGAGCCAACATGGGACACATTGGTACAGCCAATGGAAGATATGGATGCCCTGATTGACAGTGTCTGGTCGCCAGTAAGTCATATGAATTCGGTGGTCAACTCGGAAGAGCTGCGTCAGGCCTATAACGCTTGTTTGCCTAAACTCAGCGAGTTTTCGACTGAGTTGGGCCAGAATGAAATGCTGTATCAGGCCTATAAAGCCATTGCCGAAGGCGCTGAGTATCAGAAATTGGATACGGCACAGAAAAAAGTCATTGATAATGCGGTCCGTGATTTTCGTCTGTCGGGCGTTGAGG
>NZ_DFTU01000060.1:60657-63500 GCF_002379485.1 Methylophaga sp. UBA4204
GTTGAGCTGGATCAGCAACAACGTGATGAATTCAAAAAGCTGTCACAGCAAATGACTGAACGCACCGCCAAGTTTGAAGAAAATTTGCTGGATGCCACTCACGCCTGGCGTAAGTTGATTACCGACGAGTCATTATTATCGGGTTTACCACCATCCACTATTGAAATGGCCGAGCAAATGGCCAAGCGAGAAGGCGAGGAAGGTTGGTTGTTTACCCTGGATTTCCCATCGTATATGCCGGTGATGTCCTACGCTGATAATCGTGAATTGCGTGAAGAAATGTATACCGCGTTTGCCACTAAAGCCTCAGACCAAGGTCCGAATGCGGGCAAATGGGATAACACTGAAGTGATGCTGGATATTCTGAATCTGCGTCATCAACTGGCAAATCTGCTGGGGTTTGCCAATCATGCCGAACGTTCTTTGGCCACCAAAATGGCGCAATCACCGCAACAGGTTCTGGACTTTCTGCAGGATCTGGCCAAGCGCTCAAAACCGATTGCCGAGCAGGAATATGCAGAATTACGCGCCTTTGCCAAATCCACTGCCGACCAGGATCAACTCGAAGCCTGGGATGTCACCTATTTTGCTGAAAAACTGCGTCAGCAGCGTTATTCAATTTCACAGGAAGAATTAAAGCCGTACTTTCCGGAAGACAAAGTAGTGAATGGGCTGTTTGCCGTGGTCAATCGTTTATACGGACTGGATATTCGGGAACGCAAGGATGTTGACGTCTGGCACAAAGACGTGCGCTTTTTCGAAATTGTCGCCGAGGATGGCAGCGTACGTGCTCAGTTCTATCTGGATTTATATGCCCGTCAGCATAAACGTGGTGGCGCATGGATGGATGAATGTAAAGCACGCCGTCGTACTGCCGAAGGAATCGAAATTCCAGTGGCGTTTCTGACCTGCAACTTTTCTGAACCCGTCGGCGATAAACCGGCTCTGTTCACCCATGATGAAGTGACCACTTTATTCCATGAATTTGGTCATGGTCTGCATCATATGTTGACCAAAATTGAATATGCCGGTGTGTCTGGTATTAATGGTGTGGCCTGGGATGCAGTCGAGCTGCCAAGTCAGTTTATGGAAAACTGGTGCTGGGAGCGTGAAGCTTTGGATTTGATTTCCGGCCATTACCAAACGGGTGAAAAATTGCCTGATGATTTGTTCGACAAAATGCTTGCCGCACGTAACTTCCAATCGGCAATGATGATGTTACGTCAGCTGGAATTCTCGTTATTTGATTTCCGGTTACATCTGGAATTTAACCCGAATGAACCGAATCAAGTCGATAAGATTCTGGAACAGGTGCGTAATGAAGTCACCGTGGTGAAACCGCCCAAATTCAACCGTTTTGCGCACAGCTTCGCTCATATCTTTGCTGGCGGTTATGCCGCCGGTTATTACAGCTATAAATGGGCAGAAGTGCTGTCAGCCGATGCGTTCTCCAAGTTTGAAGAGAAAGGGATCTTTGATCGGCAGACTGGTCTGGAATTTCTGGAAGCGATTCTGGAGCAGGGTGGTTCCCGTGAGCCAATGGAACTGTTCATCGAATTCCGTGGCCGTGAACCGCAGATTGATGCGTTATTAAGACATACCGGTATTGCCGCGTAAACAAAAAAGGGCCGAAAGGCCCTTTTTTATAAGTAAGTATTCTGATTTTATGAATTCATACAAATTTGCGCGGATTCCTGTGCAATTTGAATCATCATCGCCGCCTTATCTTTAGATAGGTTGCCTGCTTCGATATCCTGCAACATCTGTTGATTCAAATCATGCGTGGTCTGTGCGATATCTGCTCCCTGAGCTACCGGCATAATGGCTTTTTCACTATATTCCTCAGAGAACTGGAGCAACGCATCCAGTTGGCAACTGGCCATTTTAGTCACATAGGCATTTGCCTCATCATCGATTGCACGGGCTGACATTTCAGGTCTATCAGCACTCAACTTTTGTACAACTAACGGTTTCAATTGCTTGGTGTAGTTTGTTTTATAGTTTTCTTTATCCTGATCATCAATTGCCAGAGCTTGCTGTGCAGCGAAAATAAAAGGTAACGCCAGTAATAATTTTTTCATTTTATATTTCTCAAATTGGTAGCCAGATAAACATCAGACTTTCTATGAATGACTTTAAAGTGGCCGGTATCAAATTGTTGTGAATTGCTGGAGTGAATCCACAGTACAGCTTTACATAGTTGAATACTGAAAAGCAAAAGAGCACTTCAGTGCTCTTTTGACCGCTTATTAAATACGAGATTTAGCGTAGCTGACTATCCTTACTGCCTCGCCGATTAAACAGATTGAACGCCTTGTTTTCCTTATCAATAATTTCCTGACATTTCACACACAGTCGAACACCGGGAACCGCCTCACGTCTTGCTTGGGGAATTTCCTTCTCACACTCTTCGCAATGCGTCAGACTTTCACCCTTTGGTAAACGAGAACGAGCCTGTTGAATACCATCTTCAACACTGGCATCAATCTGATCCTGCACCGCACCATCTTTAGACCATCCTCCAGCCATAACAACCTCCAACTGACTGAGTTAACAGCTTTATTTAAGCATATTAAACCTATATTGGGGTGGATGCGATAAAACGCAAGATGATAAATATGAATTGTATTTCAAGGGTCGGTTGGGTTGAGCTGGCGAAACCAAACAATCTCAATTTTAAAGCAGGAACCTAATTGTTGAGATGAGCACCAATTATCCCCTTTTGTGTTGACGAGTAGCGGCTTTTTGTCAGGATTAGAGACTTACCTGTTTGAGCGAAGCGAGTTTGGTGAGTCTCCCTGACAAAAAATGCAACGCAGTGGAGCCGCAGGCCAACACAAGGG
>NZ_DFTU01000060.1:63603-63788 GCF_002379485.1 Methylophaga sp. UBA4204
CAGGCCAACACAAGGGGTGCCCTGGGGTTGTTAGGGGAATGGGCACGCATTCCCCTTACTCGACAGGAAGTCGAAACAAAATAGTTCTATAAAAAGCGAAATGTGTGTTTCGTAAATTCAAAAACTTCATTGAGTTAATGACTTGGAACGCTGCCGCGGGGCGTTCATTTCTTTTGTTTGCCCAA
>NZ_DFTU01000074.1:0-147 GCF_002379485.1 Methylophaga sp. UBA4204
AACTGTTGATCATCCCAGGGAATAGAACCAAGTCCCATCAAAGTTGAAGTCACCGGATAACCCAAAGTGCTGACAAACTTACGTAATGGTTCAGCAGCGTTACCTAACACGACACCACCACCGGTATAAATCATTGGTTTTTTGGCA
>NZ_DFTU01000074.1:329-8415 GCF_002379485.1 Methylophaga sp. UBA4204
TGACCTTTAGTAACAGGCTGGTAAGAACGCATTTTAACGCTCTGCGGGTAAACGTACGGAATCTTGATATTGGGATCAGTAATATCTTTCGGTACATCAACCACAACTGGACCAGGACGGCCTGTTGTTGCTACATAAAAAGCTTTTTTAATGGTTTCTGCCAGATCGTTAATATCTTTAACTAAAAAGTTATGTTTAACGCATGGGCGGGTAATACCAACCGAATCAACTTCCTGAAATGCATCACTGCCGATATTGGCCGTCGCCACCTGACCGGTGATAACCACCATTGGAATCGAATCCATATAAGCTGTAGCAATACCGGTTACCGCATTGGTTGCGCCAGGACCGGACGTTACCAATACAACACCAGGGTTACCTGTGGCGCGCACATAACCATCCGCAGCATGGGTTGCCGCCTGTTCATGGCGCACAAGAATGTGCTTGACCTCTTCCTGGTTATACAGTGCATCGTAAATATGCAGCACTGCACCACCCGGATAGCCAAACAAATACTCAACCCCTTCGTCTTTTAGACAATGGACCAGAATCTCGGCGCCGCTTAATTCCACGTCTTCCTCTCTCGTATCGCTAACGCGATCTGCTTCAAAATATCAAACGGGTAAAGTTACTGTGAATGCCCGTCAAGGTCAAGAAAAACCGCCTTCTGATGCAATATCGCTGATTTGACAGAAACAACTTTTCAACTGCAAAGCTAAACAGCTATGGCATAATCTGCTTTATGAAAAAAACAGCATTAAATTCAATTACCATTAGCCAGCCTGATGATTGGCATCTCCACTTGCGCGATAATAATGCCTTAAAGCGTACTGTTACAGATAGTGCAAGATGTTTCAAACGCGCAATTATTATGCCTAACCTGCGTCCTCCAGTGACCAACGTAGAACAGGCAACTGCTTATCGACAACGCATTCTTGAAGCTCGTCCAGCACACTCTGACTTTGAGCCATTGATGACGTTATATCTGACTGATAATACGACTCCCGAAGATATTGTTGCGGCCAATCAAGCTGGATTCATTAAAGCCGTCAAGCTTTACCCGGCAGGTGCAACAACAAATTCAGATGCTGGGGTCACGGACATCAGTAATTGTTATAAAACTCTGGATACAATGCAAAAGGCAGGTATGCCATTATTATTGCATGGTGAGGTGACTCATCACGAAACCGATATTTTTGATCGTGAAAAGGCGTTCATTGATGAAAAACTGATTCCACTGTTAAGAGACTTTCCAGAACTGAAAATTGTTTTTGAACATATAACGACCAAAGATGCTGCAGACTTTGTCGCTCAAGCCAGCAACTTTGTGGCAGCAACGATAACCCCACATCATTTACTGCTAAATCGTAACGATATGCTGGTGGGGGGAATTCGGCCTCATCATTTCTGCCTGCCAGTGCTGAAACGTAATACCCATCAGAAAGCGCTTATTGCCGCTGCAACCAGCAGTAATCCGAAATTCTTTTTGGGAACCGACAGTGCACCACATACTCGATACAGTAAAGAAAATGCTTGTGGTTGCGCGGGCATCTACAGCGCCCATGCGGCAATAGAGCTGTATGCCGAAGTGTTCGACAGCTATGAATGTCTGGATAAACTCGAAGGGTTTGCCAGCTTTTACGGTGCGGATTTTTATGGCCTGCCGAGAAACGAACAGAAAATCACCTTGCAAAAAACGGACTGGCAGGTTCCCGACACGCTGGAGTTCGCAGATGAAATACTGGTGCCTATGCGTGCCGGTGAGACCATCCACTGGAAACTTGTATAAAAAATCCCGGCTCAATTAATCGAGCCGGGATCTTCCAGTCAAACTGCTGAAAAGGCCTGTTCCAGATCATCAATAATGTCACTGATATGCTCAATGCCAATACATAAGCGAAGCATTTCCGGTGTGACCCCCGCGGCTTTAAGTTCGGCTTCTTCCAGCTGACGATGAGTGGTCGAAGCGGGATGACAGGCCAGTGACTTGGTATCACCGATATTCACCAGTCGTTTGACCAGCTTCAGTGCATCATAGAATTTCACGCCATTATCAAAGCCACCTTTAATACCGAATGTGAGAATTGATGAAGGTTTACCATTGAAATATTTCTGTGCCAGATCGAAATATCTATCTCCTTGCAGTCCGGCATAGTTCACCCACTCTACTTTAGGATGCTGTTGCAGATATTTAGCGACTGCAATGGCATTGTCACAGTGTCGTTCCATACGTAATGGTAACGTTTCAATACCTTGTAATAATAGAAACGCATTCATTGGTGACAATGCCGAACCGGTATTCCGTAAAGGTACGGTCCGCGCTCTGGCAATAAAAGCTGCTTCAGCAAATTGCTCGGTGTATACCACCCCATGATAGGCCGGTTCTGGTTGATTCAATACCGGAAATCTTTCTTTGTGTTTAGCCCAGGGAAACTTGCCAGAATCTACAATAATACCGCCTAAGGTTGTGCCATGACCGCCCATGTATTTGGTCAGGGAATGCACCACAATATCAGCACCATATTCAATTGGATTAAGTAACGCCGGTGTTGCCACAGTGTTATCAACAATCACTGGAACACCATGTTTATGTGCCATTGTTGCAATGGGTTCAATATCCACAATATTACCGGCCGGATTACCGATTGATTCACAGAAAACCGCTTTGGTTTTGCCATCAATCAGTTTTTCCAAATCAGCGGCCTGATCGCTTGAGGCAAAGCGTACCTCAATCCCCATTTTAGGAAGCATATGGGCGAATAAGGTATAGGTTCCACCATAAAGCTGCGGTGTTGTCACAATATTATCGCCGGCCTCAGCAATAGTAATAATGGCATAATGAATCGCAGCACTACCGGCTGACGTGGCCAAAGCAGCAATGCCACCCTCCAGAGCAGCTACCCGCTTTTCCAACACATCCCAGGTGGGATTCATAATGCGGCTGTAGATATTGCCTGGCACATCCAGATTGAATAAATCGGCTCCATGCTGGGCATTATCAAATTCATAAGCGACTGTTTGATAAATCGGCACCGCACAGGATTTTGTAACGGGATCAGTTTCATAACCTTCATGCAGACAAATCGTTTCTTTTTTCATAGTTTTCTCTCGCTGTTATTATTTTAGGGTTTGCTGATCTTTCAGAGCATTATGCGAGTTTACGACGATAAGAATGAAATGCAATATTGCTTGAATTTTATCGCCGTAACCCCATATCAGGTAGGCAACATTGAATAATTCCTCAAAACCACAGATTTCAGGAGACATAACCATGAAAATATTAGTGGTACTAACTTCGCACGATAAGCTTGGCAATACCGGTGAAAAAACCGGTTTTTGGTTAGAAGAACTTGCAGCACCGTATTACGCAATGAAAGATGCTGGGGTAGAAATAACTCTGGCCTCACCCAAAGGTGGGCAACCACCTCTTGACCCAAAAAGCAATCAGCCTGACTTTCAAACGGATGCTACCCGACGTTTTGAAAATGATGCTGAAGCTAAAAACCGATTAGCAAACACAGTTAAATTAGCCGACGTACACGCCGCTGATTATGATGCAGTGTTTTACCCAGGCGGACATGGTCCGTTATGGGATTTAGCCGAAGATAAAAAATCAATTGCACTGATTGAAAGTTTCGTGCTCGCCAATAAACCAGTAGCTGCAGTTTGTCATGCACCTGCTGTTTTGTTACATGTCAAAACCATTGGCGATGAGCCCTGGATTAAAGGTAAACAGCTCACTGCATTTTCAAATAGTGAAGAAGATGCGGTAGGCTTATCTGATGTTGTACCATTTTTACTTGAAGATGCCCTGAAACAACGTGGCGCAAATTTCGAGAAAGGTGACGACTGGAGTTCATTCGTGATTACGGATGGCATACTGATTACAGGACAAAACCCGGCTTCTTCAGAAGCCACGGCCAAGGCCCTGTTAAAACAGCTGGCATAAGTCAGCAATTTACAAATCAATTACGGAACTATTATGGCTAGAGCAACCGCACGACACATCCTGGTGGACAGTGAAGAAATCTGTCTGGAATTGAAACGCGAAATCGAAGAAGGCGCAGACTTTGCTGCCGTCGCCAAAGAAAATTCTTCCTGCCCATCCAGCCGCCAAGGCGGTGATCTGGGTGAATTTGGCCCAGGCATGATGGTGCCGGAATTCGATAAAGTTGTTTTTTCCGCCCCGGTTAACACCGTTCAGGGTCCGGTTAAAACACAATTTGGCTATCATTTGCTGGAAGTTACCAGCCGTACTGAATAAGTTTGTTGATAAACCCTGAAAGCCCGGTCTCGCCGGGCTTTTTTTTATTCGGTTATTACCTGGTAATCCGGTAAATGAGACAGTAATTGTTTGCCATAATTTTTGGTTAACAACCGACGATCCAGGATGGTTATTTGGCCGGAATCAGTTTCTTTTCGTAACAGACGACCGCAGGCCTGAATCAACTTCACGCTGACCGCCGGTAATGACAAACTGATAAATGGCTGACCGCCGCGTTTTATGATCCACTCCTGACGTGCCTGTTCAATCGGGCGGGTAAATACTGGAAATGGCAGTTTGGTAATGATTACATGGGTACATAAATTGCCGGGTAAATCGACGCCTTCGGCAAACCGATCCATCCCAAAAATAATACTGCCCCGCCCCGCTTCAATCCGCTGAATATGTTTGACGATCATATTTTTGGGCGACAGCTGATCACCTTGTAAAAGAATCAAATTTTTCAATGACAATGGCAATTGCTTATATACCTGCAACATCACCTGGCGTGAGGTAAATAGCACCAGTGTCGCCGCTTGAATATCAATAATTGATTTGAGTTGGCTGACCACTTCCTGCTGCCATTGCGGCAGATTTTCATTGGGTAAATACTGCATCATCGGCAGTTTTAGCACAGCCTGCTGCTGATATCGAAACGGTGAAGGCAGCGCCAGAAAGTGTTTTTCATCGTAACGCTGTAAGCCACAATCCGCCCGGAAACGCTGGAATAATCCCATGCCTCGTAACGTGGCTGATGTCATTACCACCCCATAAGCCCGCTGCCATAAACTGCGATCCAGAAAACCTGCCGCTGTCATCGGCCCGGCATGAATCACCAGCGTATGCTGTTTGGCAAACTGTTCCTGTGCCAGCCAGCGCACATTAGGTGGGCGCTCGGCTTTATCCTCATCGAGAAACAGCGCCATAAAATCAATCAGATAACCAAAAATATTCTGTACCGTTCCCACTTGCGGTAATAATGCTTCACCAACCTTATTACTTAATTGGGTTTTCTCCAGCCCTTCTTTAATCCATTTGCCAATCAGCGAGAAATGCTTATAGATGGAATTAGCTCGTTGTAACAGGTTCTGGCAGGGAATAAACAAGGCATTAAGTAACGGACTGCCCCAGAAAATCCGTGGCTCACTGATACGGCCTTCCAGCATTTCATTTACTGTGGCATCACTGCCCAGAATATCCAGCAATTGCTGCAACAGATTGATGATGGCTGGTAAATCCTGACGAATTTCCTTAAACATATAACCAAAGTCATGCTGCCGGAAAGCCAAAGCAGTGGGCAGCTTTTTCATCAGACTGTCAGCGGTTTCAACCGTTTGATAAAGCTGGGCAAAGTTCAATGCTTTGGCGGCATGTCCCAGCGCTTTTTGTGGCAGATTATGTGCTTCATCAAACACCAGAATCAGCTCTTCAGGATTGGGCAATACCAGCCCACCGCCCAAGTCAGCATCACTGAGTAATAAATCGTGATTCACCACCACCACCTGTGCCAGCTGCATTTCCTTACGTAGCAAGTAATAGGGGCAGCTCAAAAAATACCTACAGCTTTTACCGGCACAGCCTTCTGAATCAGTAGATACTTCATGCCAAAGCGCCGGATCAATGGCATCAGTACGACTATCCCGATCACCATCCCAGCGATGTTCATCCCAATCCTGGAACAGATTCTTTGCTTGAGTCTGTCTTAATACTTGCTGATATTTCTGATCCACATCCAGCGTCAAATCCTGCTGTTCGGGAGTGGTTGCCAGTTGTGCCAGTTTGCTGGGACAGACATAGCGGCGACGACCTTTGATTTGCATAAACCGTATCGGTTGTGGCAAAGCCGCTGAAAACTGTGGCAGATCTTTCTGAATTAATTGCTGTTGCAGATTGACTGTTGCAGTGCTGATCACCAGCAATTTTTTACTGTTCAAAGCTGTTTCAATTGCACCGCTGAGATATGCCAGCGTTTTCCCCACGCCGGTTGGAGCTTCCACTACCGCCATTCTATTTTGCGACTGTTGTAGCCGTTGATGAATAAATCGACTCATTTCAACTTGTTGCGGTCTGGCTTTAAAATCCGGCATCAACTTATTGATACAGATAAATATTTCATCAAACACTTAACGTATTTCCACGCGGTTTTTCAGTGCCTTACCAGCCATAAAATCATCAATATTCTGCAACGTTGTCTGAGCGATATGCTGTAATGCCTCCCGGGTGAAATAGGCCTGGTGCCCGGTAACCAGCACATTTGGAAAGGTCAATAAACGCTGGAATATATCGTCCTGAATAATATCGGTGGAATGATCTTCAAAAAACAGACTGCCTTCCTGTTCATACACATCTATTCCCAAATAGCCAATATGCAGCGCTTTCAGGGCATCCAATACAGCCACTGTATCCAATAAGGCTCCGCGACTGGTATTTATCAGCATCACGCCGGGTTTGGTCAGCCCGAGACTGGCCGCATTGATAATATGATGTGTTTCATCATTTAATGGACAATGCAGACTGATAATATCGCTTTGACCGAGCAAGCTGTCGAGTGTCACCACTTCAAAGCCTGATTGTTTGGCTGGTATAGCGTTATGCGGTTCATAAATCAAAACCTGGCAACCAAATGCCCGCAATCGCTCAGCGACTAACAAACCTATTTTACCGCCCCCAATAATGCCCGCGGTTTTACCAAAGAAATCAAAACCCAGCAAACCATCCAAAGAAAAATTACCATCGCGAACTCGATTATAGGCCCGCGGTATCTTCCGACTTAATGCCAACATCAGTGCAATGGTATGTTCAGCGACCGCATAAGGTGAATAGGCTGGGACATTGACGACAGTTATACCAAGCTTGTTAGCCGCCGTTAAATCCACCTGATTAACCCCGGCACAGCGTAACGCAATTAAACGAATGCCGTTTTCTGCCAAAATGCTAAGCGTTTCAGCCGAAATATCGTCATTCACAAACGCACTGACCACTTCAGCATCTTTGGCCAAAGCTGCTGTCATTGGATTTAACGCCATTTCATAAAAACATAATGATACTTGCTCATCGGCCATTTTCGTGAGATAGGCCTGATCATAAGGTTTTGCGCTGAATACCGCGACATGAGTTGGTTTCATTTGGAGCCTTTATCAGAAATGCAGTTTACTATTGGTCTGCTGAGCATCATTTTATCGAACAAATCTTATTAATGGAGACAGTAATGACGTCGTCATCGGGAAACATTCATGTTTTATGTTTAAACCCCGCTTTGGATGTGACTTACCATGTCAAAAAGTTAATCCCCGACCAAAAATCACGTTCCGATGCTGCCCGTCATGATCCAGGGGGTAATGGTATCAATATTGGCCGGGCTTTGTTTCGTATGCAGGTAGAGGCAACAACTTATTGTGTCATTGCCGGTTCCATTGGTGAGATTCTGCAAGACATGCTTGATGAACAACTACCCAATGTTCTGTTCCATCATGTCTCAGGACAGACGCGTATTAACAGCACGATTATTGAGCTTGATACACAATCTCAATTTCAAATCACTGATGCTGGCACACCTGTCCCGGCAGCCCAGTTAACTCAACTGGTGGAAAATTTTGCCAATTCTGTAGGGAATGGTTATGGCATTCTTACCGGATCCTGCCAGCCCACTGTACCAACCTCTCTGTATGCTGATTTGGTGCATAAAATCCAGCAACATGGTGGACGAACTGTCGTCGATAGTCATGGTGACATATTGCGTTTGGCAATTGAGGCGAAACCATTTTTAATTAAACCTAATTTGTATGAACTGGAAACCCTGCTACAAATAAAACTCGACACTAT
>NZ_DFTU01000074.1:8551-8807 GCF_002379485.1 Methylophaga sp. UBA4204
CCGTTTTTGATTAAACCCAATCTGTATGAACTTGAAACTCTGCTACAAGTAAAACTCGACACTAAAGAAGCAATTGCTGAATGCGCCAGAAAACTGCAGTTGTCCGGTGTTAAACATGTCTGTGTTTCTTTAGGTGATCAAGGAGCTCTATTAGTCAGTCCGAGCAACAGTTTTTATGCGAAAGCGTTATCAGTACCAGTGAATACTACTGTGGGTGCAGGTGATTCAATGGTCGCGGGGCTGGTGGCCGGTTTCT
>NZ_DFTU01000074.1:8941-9294 GCF_002379485.1 Methylophaga sp. UBA4204
ACAGCACTGCGTTATGGTATTGCCTGTGGAGCCGGTACCGTCATGCACGCCGGAACAGAATTATTTCACGGTGATGAACTGGCCGATTTTCGACAGCAGGTAACTATTCAAACACTGGATATTTAACTCGGCAACAGGTTATCAACCAGCAACTGTAGTGATTTGCTTTGTCGAAACTCATTTACATCCAGACGGTAGTGCAAGACAACCTTCTGTCCAATCTGGAGCCATACTGGAGCTGTTTGACGAAACGCCATTGCCGTGATTTCACGCCCATCATCCAGTTTTACGGTTAAACGCAAATGGTCTGATTGCTGACCGACATGACGATAATTCTGTAACACAAACTGTCC
>NZ_DFTU01000074.1:9349-21440 GCF_002379485.1 Methylophaga sp. UBA4204
CTCCGGAAAAGCCTGACCCCATGGCGCCAGAACCGGTAATTGCTCGGCCAGCTGGAGGTTCAGTTCCTGCGCCGATAATTCACCGTCAGAATACAAAGCGCGTTCAAATACACTGGGATCGGCTGAAAGCTGAACAGCTTCCCTGAATGCCTGCTCAAACAATGAAAAGTCGTTCTGCTTTAATGTTAACCCTGCTGCCATCGCATGTCCGCCAAAGCGTAAAATTAAATCAGGATATTTAGCAGCGACATTAACCAGGACATCACGAATATGAACGCCCGTTATAGAGCGCGCTGAACCTTTGATTTCACCAGGTTCGCCCGGTGCAAACACGATGACTGGCCGATGCAGTTTTTCTTTAATTCGAGAGGCGAGTAATCCGATTACCCCTTGATGCCAGCTTTCGTCATATAAACAATAAGCAGCTGCCTGAGTGGTTTCATTCAGCTGCAGTTTTTCCAGCATCGCCAGAGCTTCCAGCTGCATGCCTTGTTCAACCGAGCGACGCTCAATATTAATCTGATCCAGCAACTGAGCAGCTTGCTGAGCCATAGCAAAGTTATCCGTCAGTAAGGTATCAATGCCCAACCCCATATCATCCATACGGCCCGCTGCATTTAACCTCGGCGCAATGGCAAAGCCCAAATCCTGTGCAGATAATCGATTGATGTCCTTACCGGCAATTTGTAATAAAGCGCTGATACCTGCACAGGCGCGTCCCTGCCGCATACGTTTCAGTCCAAGATCCACCAGTGTGCGATTGAGCCTATCCAAAGGCACGACATCGGCGACGGTGCCCAATGCGACCAAATCCAGCAATTCCACCAGACGAGGTTCTGTCAGTTGCTGTAATTCAAACCAGTTAATATCACGTAATCCCTGCCGCAGACCGACCAGCACATAAAATGCCACCCCAACCCCTGCCAGCATTTTGCTGGGAAAGTTATCTCCGGGTTGATTAGGATTAACGATAGCGTCGGCTTGTGGCAATTGTTCTGCGGCAAGATGATGATCAGTGATCAACACTTGCATACCACGTTGTTTGGCCAGAGCAACCCCATCCAGACTGGCAATCCCGTTATCCACGGTAATCAATAAATCCGGCTGGGTTTCACTATCAATTTCGTTAAGTAATTCTGTGGTTAAGCCATAACCATGCACGAATCGATTTGGAACGATAAAATCAATATGTTGCAGCCCCATCATGCGCAAACCACGCATCATTACTGCACAGCTGGTAGCGCCATCGCTATCAAAATCCGCCACAATCATTACTCGCCATTGCTGCTGTAATGCCTTGATCAATAATGTTACGGCTGCTTCCATCCCCAGCATTTCCGAGGGTTTTGGCAATCCAGCTAAATCAAAGGTTAATTCATCTGCTTTAACAATACCCCTCGCCGCCATGATTCTTCGAATACATGCTGGCCATTCCTCAGGTAATTCACTGATATCACCTATATTACGCTGTTGAATATTCATAATGGCCAAGGCTTCCATACATCCCAGCAGCGCCACTGATATTGGCCATGTTCAGGAATGATTAAACGTAACTGTTGAATTTGATAACGGCGTAATTTTTGTTTTAAAGGCAAAATTTGTTGTGCCGTCACAAGCTGCAAGCGTTGCTGCCAATCATTCTGCAAATCCAGTTCCGGTAACAGCAGTAATTGATTTCCACCTCCCAACTGCTCAGGTTTCCACTCAGAAAAAGAGTTAAAGCTGACAGAACACGCAGAGGACAGTAACTTTAATAAAGTCGAATCGCCATAGACCTTATCCCATCCATTGGTAGACGGTTGCCAGTCTCCCTTGCCCCAAAACCAGAGACTATTCACTGGCAATTTGCCAGCTGACTGTCTTTGTTGATTAACCGGATGTTCAAATAAAGCCATTTGAATTTCATTATTCAAACGTAACCAGGCATTTTGTTCCTGTCCGGTCGGTAACGCTGAGACTACCGACTTACCAATCAGTGATGGCATTGCCGTTAGGGAAATATCGGGCATATTTTCCAACCAAACTGACCAATGGTTTAAATCATTAGGCACCAGTTGAGCATCAAAATCATTCAATAAAGGTTGAATGCATTCTCTAAGCTGGGTGCCCTCTTCCATTGTTAAATCATTAATTGAAAACAATAAAAGATGATCTCGATCAGCATGCAGATAACACGGATCAGCGCAAAGACTTAGTTGACCTGGATTTCGTAATGCCGAAGCGGGCAAATCAGCACCTGTGAGGAGCCTGGAACTAAAAAGCTGAATTAATGCTTTTTCAAACGTATGGTTGTTAGCAGTGAAATGTGCTTTTTTTAATAATTTTTTCAGTTCTTCGGGTAATAAAGACTGATTAATTTCCTGCATCGCAGTGGCTAAACCAGGCCAGATAATTGTCACTGATGGCTTTTCAGCCACGTTGTATAACTTCCCGGACAAATGGAATGGTTAATCGACGCTGTGCCTGTAAAGACGCTTTATCGAGACGTTGCAATACTAACATCAATGACGGCATATCCCGGCTGTAATGGCGTAATAGATATTGGGCTACTTCTTCAGGCAAAATCAATCCTCTACTCTGTGCATGACTGATCAACGCCTGTTGTTTCAATGCATCAGTCATTGAAGGCAATTGATAAATTAATCCCGTTGCCAGTCTGGATCGAAGATCAGGCAATTCAATGGCTAATTGTGCCGGGTTCTGATCAGCGCAAATCAGTAATTTATGCTCTTTCTCACGTAAACGGTTAAAGCAGTGAAATAACGCCTCTTCCCATGCAGCATCGCCACAGATTGCCTGCAGATCATCCAAACAGACAACATGGCTCTGTACTAAGGAAGCTAATACCTCAGCATCTGCTGTATCGCGAAGTTCCTGTAGATTAATATAACTCACCGGATACCCCTGATTTTGCAGGCGTTCGGCAATTGCCAGATTCAAATGGGTTTTACCAACCCCGGACTCTCCCCAAAGATAGAGAAAATCAGGTTTTTTTTCCAGGCAGAACGCATCCACAACAGAGGCTAACTCATCGCTTTCAAAGATAAAGTTATCTATCGTGAAGATTTCATGCGGTGTTAACCGCAGCGTCAGCTGTATTTCCTGCTTATTCATCACCTGCTGCTCAGGAATACAGATGACTGTTCAGGTAGCGGTGATGAGCATGCCGTAACAAAACCATCACTACAGCGGCCACTGGCAGTGCTAACAATACACCGACAAACCCGAATAATGTGCCACCAGCCATCACTGCGAAAATAACTGCCACGGGGTGCAGACCAATCCGTTCGCCCACAAATCGAGGTGTCAGAAACATTCCTTCAACCATCTGTGCAAAACCGAATGTCAGAACGACCCACAGGATGGGTAACCATTCCTGAAACTGTAAATAGGCTGCAAGACCGGCGAGCAGAATACCAATAAATAAACCAAGATATGGTACAAAACTCACAATACCGGCTATCACTCCAATTAGTAAAGCCAGGTCGAGTCCAATCAATGTCAGACCGATACAATACATGATTGATAAGGCCAGCATTACCATCAACTGCCCGCGTAAAAAGCCTGCCAGCATATCGTCACATTCACCGCTAATCTTAATGATTTTGTCTGCATGTTTACGCGGCAATAATTCGCGAAACCTGGCCACCAGATCGTCCCAGTCTCTCAACAGATAAAACGTCAGTACCGGGATAAGGATCAGATTGGTTAACCATTGCAATATCACAAGGCCTGAACGGGTCATATATCCAAAGACATCACCCGCCATTTTTCCCGCTTCCGACCAGTAATCCTGCAAAGCGGTTTTAACGGTATTAAGGTCGATCATATCTGTTGATAAACCGACTCTTTGCAACACATGCTCCAGCGAGTTTTGCAGTTGATCCAGATAAGCTGGCAGTTTTTCAAATAAAGATGCCAGTTGAGCACTAAGCATGGGAATAAAAATAAGTAATAAAATCATTCCCGTCAGCACAAATATAGCGAAAACAACACATACCGCTAAAGTGCGGGATAAACGATAGTTTTCCAATCTGTCGGCCAGTGGGTCTCCCAGATAAGCCAATAATGCCGCAATAAAAAATGGTGTTAAAACAGAAGATAACTCCATCATTAGCCAGCCAGATAAAATCAATAGCCCTAGCAACAGGAATTTATTGGTATCACTCATGAGCTTTTTTTCATCTGACGCCACGCGTTTGTCCCCCATACCACAATGTATTCACTACCACTAATGATGACACTTGCCACCACCAACCAGATTAAGGTTGTACTCCATGTCGCTACTTGCGGAAGCCATTCTTGCTGCAAAATAACAAGCAACACTAAAGCAATCTGAAAAACTGTATTGATTTTACTGCTCCAGAGCGGAGACAGTTCATATTCACCGAATTTGAAATGATAAATCAAAGCACCACAAACAATCAGTAAATCTCGACCAAACACCAGCAATAATAGCCACAAGGGTAATAGTTGCATATAGGTTAATGTGGTAAATGTTGCGACCAGCAGAAATTTATCTGCTAGTGGATCAAGAATAGAGCCCAGACGACTTTGCCAGTGAAAATGACGAGCCAGAAAACCATCCACACCATCAGAAATACCAGCGATGGCCACCAGAATCAATGCAGTGGAAAACTTTTCTTCAATCATCAGCCAGACAATAGGGCCAACTAATAAAATTCGAAATACACAAATGAGGTTGGGAATATCCCGTGGACTCAAGGTAATAACCTGTATTGAGAGCCGCTATCATCAGTGGTATCGGGCTCAATTACCCGTCCCATCGCTAGTAATTGTCTGAATTTTTCCGGCTCAGCCTGAATAAGTAAAACCAAATCGAGCTTCTCACTGCCCAAGCTACCGACTTTAATATCCGAAACGACCTGTAAGCTTCCCAGATAATCCATTAGTCGACTGTAGCCATCGTAGTCTTCAATACCAGAAACATGAATTTCCATTTCGGTATTATCTGATTCACTGAATGAGATATTCAGCCGTCTACCCAGCCGATCAGCAAACTCATCCACCCCGTTTTGAATCGCTGTTTTAACATCACCCTGACTTGACCAGCGCTCAACCTCTTCACCAAGCAATGCCTGCCAACTTATTTCGACAGATTCCTCATTACCCCGTAAACGAGCTGACACAATGACAGAAGAACCATATCGCTCGGAGGCCTGTTTTACAGCAGTATTATTACCCGTGGCAACATCGTTAAAAGTCAGCTGAGTCTGATCCTCAAGATCCATCAATGGCAACAATAACGGAATACCGCGTTTTTTTGCTGCCTGTTCGATATGAAAAAGTAATGAATCTTCATCACCTTCCCCAATCAATTGTTGTTTCCCTGCGTACTCAATAGCCACCCAGAACAGTGTCTCAGGTCGGATTTTGTCCCATACTGGCAACCCGATTCGTTGTAAGGCGTTATTGATGCCTTCAGCATTAAATTCGAGCGTTAAAGCTAATTGTTGTTCCGCAACATCGCTGTCAGGATTTGGAATTTGCTGATAATAATATTGATCGACATACCGGTCTGCATCGGTTACCAGAGCAGAAATATCTGCCTGCTCCACCGCGCGACGGTCACCAACGACTTTTACTACCACCTGTTTGAGCAATTCCGGCGCGAGTCGCTGACGATCTTCTTCACTCTGCGAAGCAACAGGTGCTTGAGCTTGATATAAATCAGTAACTTCCGCGGCGGAGACAATCGACGCAGCGAAAACGAAAATCAGTGAGAAAAATAATCTAGGCATTGTGGTATTCTAACACGCTGTTTTTTGTGTGTGATGTCCAAATAATCAGGAAGCCAGCATGACCGATCCAGTCGTTCCACCTACCCAATCAAACCAAGCTCTCAGTTACCGCGATGCCGGTGTTGATATTGAAGCCGGAAATGCGCTTGTCGAGCGTATCAAACCCTTAGCAGCCAAAACCCGTCGTCCTGGTGTCATGGCTGGACTGGGTGGTTTTGGCAGCCTGTTTGAACTACCGCTCGATAAATATAAACAACCGGTTTTGGTCTCAGGAACAGATGGTGTTGGCACCAAATTAAGACTGGCAATCGAGGCTGGAATACATGACACCATTGGTATTGATTTAGTTGCCATGTGCGTCAACGATATCGCGGTTCTTGGCGCGGAACCGTTATTCTTCCTTGATTATTATGCCACCGGAAAACTGAATATTGATGTAGCAACGGATGTTGTCAGCGGTATTGCTGAAGGCTGTCTTCAATCAGGGGCTGCATTGGTAGGCGGCGAAACAGCTGAAATGCCAAGCATGTATCAGGAAGGTGATTTTGATTTAGCAGGTTTTTGTGTCGGCATTGTAGAAAAAGACAACATTATTGATGGATCTCAGGTAAAAGCTGGTGATGCCATTATCGGGATCGCGTCTTCCGGACCACACTCAAATGGCTATTCATTGATTCGCAAGATTATTGAAGTCAGCAAAGCTGATCTGAATATGTCATTTGATGGTGCAACATTAGGTGAAAAACTGTTGGCACCGACCAGAATCTACGTTAAGTCATTACTACAACTACATGAAAAAATTAATATTCACGCATTGTCTCATATTACCGGTGGTGGTTTATTGGAAAACATTCCCCGCGTATTACCAGAAAATGTAACGGCAATTATTGATAGTAAAAGCTGGCAAAGACCGGCCGTTTTCGACTGGCTGCAACAGCAGGGAAATGTGGTCGATCGTGAGATGTATCGCACTTTTAATAATGGTATTGGCATGGTGGTTTGTGTAGCTGAGCAGGATGCCGATGCAACCGTACAGATTCTGACTGCACTGGGTGAGACGGCTATGCGTATTGGCCATATTGAAAATAGTGACACCGAAGAACAAGTCATTATTAAATGACTACTGCCTTGAAACCCAAGTTGGTCATCCTGATTTCAGGACGTGGCAGCAACATGCAATCAATTGTTAAAGCGATTCAGGTAAATGAGTTGGATGCGGAGGTTGCTGCCGTAATCAGTAATTGTCCCAATGCAGCTGGATTGGAATTTGCTCAGCAATCTGACATTGCCACCCGAATACTGGATCACAAGGCTTTTACAAGTCGTGAAGCGTTTGATGAACAGCTGATGAAGCTGATTGATTCTTTTGTTCCGGATTATGTTGTATTAGCTGGCTTTATGCGGATTTTGAGCGCAGGATTTGTTAAGCACTATGCGAATAAATTAATCAATATTCATCCATCGCTGTTACCTAAATTCAAAGGTATGCATACGCACAAACGAGCCATCGAAGCCGGTGAAAAAGAACATGGTGCGACGGTACACTTTGTTACCGAGGAACTGGATGCCGGACCGATAATATTACAGGCTAAAGTACCTATTCTGGAAAATGATACTGAAGACACTCTGGCAGCCAGAGTGTTGATTGAGGAACATAAGCTTTATCCTGATGCCTTAAGGTTGCTGATTCAACAACAGAACTGATTATTCATGCGCTATTTTTCCTACCTGGTGTTGCTGTTTATGTCTGCTACGGTTTGTGCTCAAGACCTAGCTGATTATTCTGCACAATATGAAATCAATATGAATGGTTTGCAGGCTGGCGAGCTGAACCAGCAGCTGGAAACCTTAACAGATGGTTTGCATCGCTTTCGTTCAGCGACTAAGGCCAAAGGTGTAGTTGCTTTATTCAAACGCGATACGGTCAAGGAAACCAGCTTATGGACCCTCTCCCAACAGCAGATTAAGCCCCGTCAATATCTTTATCAACGCAATGGTGGCAAAAAAGATAAATATTTACGCATGGACTTTGATTGGCGTAATCGCTCCGTACATATAGATGACAGGGTTCATCCATGGGATCTTGAAATTGAAGATAGTACATTGGAAAAACATGTTTATCAGGTACAACTGAGATTGGATTTGCTGCAGAATCCCAAACAGAAAACCTTTAATTATTTAATTGCAGATGGCGGCCGTCTAAAACATTATCAGATCAAAAGACTTGAGCAGGAAACGATAACTACACCACTTGGCAGCATAAACACTGTTAAATTCAAAAGACAACGTGATAGAGACAGCGACAAGGATCGGGAAACCACTTTGTGGTGTGCACCGGAATTGAATTATTTGCCGGTCAAACTGGAGCACATTGAAAAAGATGGCACCAAATTTACTGCGGTATTGCGTCGTGTAGAGGGTATATCAAAATCAGCATTTACCCCTGTCGAATAACATCCCTGAAATGTAAGGAAAACTGATGAGCAAAAAACAGTTTGAAATCATTGAAGAAACAACCGCTTATAGCGGTTTTTTTAGTTTAAAAGTTGTCTCTTTAAAACATACATTATACAAAGGTGGCTGGAGTGCACCGCTAACCCGAGAAGTCTTTCATCGTGGAAGCTGTGTTGCGGTATTACTTTATGATCCACAAAAAGATGCGTTGGTTATTATCGAACAATTTCGTCCCGGCGCCATACAACTAAATGATGAGCGTGCGTGGCTTCTTGAGATTGTGGCTGGGGCAATTGAACCTGGCGAAACACCAGAATCCGTGGCCTATCGCGAGGCCGTTGAGGAATCAGGATGTGAAATACTGGAAATGATCAAGATAAGTGAGTTTTTCACCTCTCCGGGCGGTACATCCGAGCTATTACACCTGTTTTGTGGACGCATAGATAGCACCCATATTGGTGGATTACATGGCCTGGATGAGGAAGATGAAGATATCTCAGTCAGTGTATTATCATTCGATGAAGTCTATGCCTTGCTGGAAACAGGTAAAATTATCTCGGCGATTCCGATTATTGCTATCCAATGGCTGGCTTTACATCGTGAAGAATTACGTCAACGCTGGACTTAAGCACACTCTATATCGTTGTTGAACAGCTGAGATTGAAATGTCACTTTCTAACCCAATGGCATGATTCTGTAACCAGCTGAAATCGTATGCGATTCACCCGGTGCCAAACTGATACTGTTATTGGCGGCATTGGCCGTTTCAACACAGACAAAGTACTGATACGAGTCATCAGTCATATCTTTTAATGTTGCCACCCTATCCCAAGGATTCCATACTATTGTGGTATTTGAACCTGAACTTTCTACCACAATGCGGCGTGCCCAGTCAGAATCCTCAATAAATAGCTTGTCAGGACTGTTCAAATACACTCTGTCTGTTTCGCCGTTAAAAACGATCTCACCAGCCTGAAGTTTCTCACGAAAATTTTCTACCTTGTCGAGATAATGATGATTGCTCAACCCCCTCACCTGAGTTTTTTCGATATTTCCCACTGCAAAATAAGTATGCAATGCCTGTGAGATAACAAAACTTTCTTGATCAAGGTTTTCAGTAGTTAAGGATAATGTTAACTGTTCATTGATCTCAATCACCATTTTCAAACTATAAGCACAATGCCAAAGCGGTTCGTCCTTAGGATCCGGTGATAATGACAGAGTCAATTTAATGCCATCATTTTCAGTCTGTTGCACATCAATCAAATCCCAAACACGGTTACGTGCAAAACCATGAGCAGGACGGCCTTTACCACTGGGATCAACACCAAACCATGGCCAACAGACCGGGACACCTCCTCGAATTGCCCGCCGATCACCATAACGGCTCATTCGACTCAAAAACAATAGATCATGTAATGCATGTGCAGAGCGGTAAGATAATACCTGCGCACCCTGAGTTGTTATACGTGCCTTGGCATGAGGCGTATTGATATTTATCATTACACATTCTGACGGCCCCATTGAAAAATCCAGGCGATCAGCAATAGCAAATTGTTGTTTTAGTTGTTCTATAGTTTGCATTAAATTCTACGTCTGAAACAAAAAGACGGGCACAATGCCCGTCTTTGAGACTAAATCTAAGTTTTAGTTTTTAGTGCTGGTGACCGCCTTCACCATGAACATGTCCATGTTCAAGCTCTTCTGCACTTGGTTCACGAACTTCACGGATTTCAACGTCAAAGTTCAAATGTACGCCAGCCAGAGGATGATTTCCATCGACGGTAACAGTTTCATCATTGATTGCTACTACAGTGACCAAAACCGGGCCTTGCTCGGTTTCGGACTGAAATTGCATACCCACTTCAACTTTTTCTACACCACTGAATAATTCAGCAGGTACATCCTGTTTTAGCGCATCATGGCGTTCGCCATAAGCATTTGCTGGTTCGATACTGGCCTGGACTTTATCGCCAGTTTCTTTGCCCGCCAGGGCATCTTCCAAACCAGGGATAATATTGCCAGCGCCATGCAGATACGCCAGCGGGCCGGCACCTTCACTGCTATCAATGACTGTGCCGCTGTTGTCGGTGAGCGTGTAGTCGATCACGACTACTTTGTTGTCTGCAACTTTCATGGAAACTCCTTACATGTTTTGAATAACAGCTGCAGCATAATCACTACAACTCAACGCATCGACGCCAATAGCCTGAGCTAAATCACCGGTGACACGCGCATTAGAAATGGCGCCTGAGACGCCGGAAACGACCAGATCTGCCGCTTCGCCCCAACCTAAATGTCTTAAAAGCATTTCGGCCGATAGGATTAATGATGACGGATTCGCATTATTTTTTCCAGCCAAAGCCGGTGCTGTGCCATGTGTTGCTTCAAACATCGCAACGGCATCCGCTAAATTTGCACCCGGTGAGATGCCAATTCCCCCAACCTGTGCAGCAAGGGCATCAGAAATGTAATCACCATTCAGATTCAATGTGGCAACCACATCATAATCTTTAGGGTGCAATAAAATTTCCTGTAAAAATGCATCGGCTATCGAGTCTTTGATAACGATTTTTTTACCGGTATTTGGATTATTAAAGGTTTTCCAGGGCCCACCATCCAGCGGCGTAGCACCAAACTCTTTTTCAACAAGGTCATAGCCCCATTGTTTGAAAGCCCCTTCGGTGAACTTCATGATGTTACCCTTATGTACCAGGGTCAATGAATCACGGTCATTGTCGATAACATATTGAATGGCTTTACGTACCAGTCGCTCTGTTCCCTCTTTGGAAACCGGCTTGATGCCTATCCCCGAGGTTTCAGGAAAACGGATTTTGCTGACACCCATGTCTTTTTGCAGAAAGTCGATGACCTTCTGAACTTCAGGTGTACCGGCAGCCCATTCAATACCGGCATAAATATCTTCTGAGTTTTCGCGGAAGATAACCATATCGATATTTTCGGGTGCTTTAACCGGGCTTGGCGTACCAGGGTAATAACGTACCGGGCGCTGACAGACATATAAATCAAGCGTCTGACGTAATGCCACATTCAAAGAGCGAATCCCGCCTCCCACTGGCGTCATTAACGGACCTTTGATCGATACCGAATATTCTCTCAACGCATCAATGGTTTCTTCTGGCAAATAGGTTTCAGCACCATAAAGCTGTGTGGCTTTTTCGCCAGCGTAGACTTCCATCCAGGAAATTTTGCGTTCGCCGTTGTAGGCTTTGTTCACTGCCGCATCAATCACATCAATCATGGCCGGTGTGATATCGATACCGATGCCATCACCTTCGATAAAAGGGATAATCGGTTGATTAGGTACATTCAATGAATAATCGGCATTAACGCCGATGGCTGCACCCTGTTCCGGTACACTAATGTGTTGATATGCCATGCACGGCTCCTGAAGTTAAAAGTGGCATTTTACATGATCTATGGCGTTGATATAACCATGACCAGACTAATTGCATTTAATAAACCCTATGACGTGCTGACTCAATTCAGCGATAGCGACGGTCGTAAGACACTGAAGAACTACATAGATATACCGGACATCTATCCGGCAGGTCGGTTAGATCGGGACAGTGAAGGATTATTATTGCTGACCGACGATGGTCAATTGCAACATCATATCAGCGATCCACGACATAAATTAAGCAAAACTTACTGGGTTCAGGTGGAAAACATTCCGGATGCTGCTGCGCTTGAACAATTGCAACAGGGTGTCATGTTAAAAGATGGTCTGACCAAACCGGCTAATGCCAGACTTATCAATGAACCTGATTTGTGGGAAAGAGTTCCGCCGGTACGATTTCGACAATCGATTCCAACCCAGTGGTTGGAATTGCAAATCAGTGAAGGCAAAAACC
>NZ_DFTU01000074.1:21566-21867 GCF_002379485.1 Methylophaga sp. UBA4204
CGCCAGGTTCGCCGTATGACTGCTGCAGTCGGCCATCCAACATTAAGATTGATCCGCGTAGCGATTGGCCCCTGGCAATTAAATGATCTGCAACCCGGACAATGGTGCGAAGTTAATTTTCAGACCGTGATAAAATACGCCGATGATTTGGACTCCAAGAACCACCGTAGCCGCCGTAATAGAACGCGACCAGCAATTTCTGATGGTCGAGGAAATGATCGGCAGCGAACTCAAACTCAACCAGCCAGCCGGCCATCTCGAAGACGGAGAAAGCCTGATTGAAGCGGTTATCCGGGAAACA
>NZ_DFTU01000074.1:22020-22392 GCF_002379485.1 Methylophaga sp. UBA4204
ACAGCCTGGCAATTTACGCCTGAGTCGTTGATTGGTATCTATCGCTGGCGACATCAGCAAACTGAAAATACCTATATTCGTTTCTGTTTTAGCGGAAGCGTGGGGGAAAAGCTGGATAGACCACTGGATACTGACATTCATCAGGCTGTCTGGCTGGATGCTGACACTATCAAACAGCGTCGATCACAGTTTCGCAGTCCTTTAGTCGAGCAATGTTTACAGGATTACCTCGCTGGAAAACGCTATCCACTTGATTTATTAACTGATTAATTATGTCTGAACACAAAAAAATAGTTGTCGGTCTGTCCGGCGGCGTGGACTCCTCTGTTTCAGCGTTGTTACTTAAACAACAAGGCTTTGATGTTGAAGGTC
>NZ_DFTU01000025.1:0-4954 GCF_002379485.1 Methylophaga sp. UBA4204
AATATCAGCAGTGCTTTATTGTGGAAGCCCGTCGTCGGGCTCAGGAAGCTGATATTGTGGTGATTAATCATCACTTGCTTATGTCGGATTTTGCTTTGAAATCTGCAGGGCAGGGTGAAGTATTACCCACCGCCGATGCTTTTATAATCGATGAAGCACATCAGCTCCCAGCGATTGCAGGCCAGTTTCTTGGTAATCGAATCAGCAGTAATCAAATCGTTGAATTATGTCGTGATACCGTGCAGGAAGTTCAGGAACACGCAGCCGACAGCAAGACTCTGGGATTACATGCAGAAAAACTGCAAGCCAAACTACAATCATTACGACTGCATATTGGCAATGTCGAACAACGTACACCCTGGTTAACGCAATTATTCAATGACGAAATTAAAAATAACTTCAATGAGTTAGTGGATTATCTTGAAGTGTTTGAATCAGAGCTTGAACCACTGGCGGTACAGAGCCCAGGCCTATCCCAATGCCATGTTCGAGCTAAAGAGTTAGTCAATATTATTCAGTTATTCTCTGAGCAAAATGACGATAACCTGGTGCTGTGGCTAGATAATCGACCAACCGGATTTGTTTTACATGCCACCCCGTTTGAAATTAGTCAGCATTTTCAACAATGGCTGGAAGAAAAACCGGCAGCATGGGTTTTCACCTCAGCAACCTTAACCGTTGCCGGCAAGTTTAATCACTTCTGTCAGCATCTGGGCATAGAAAACGCTGAATATGCCAGTTGGGAAAGCCCGTTTGACTACGCAAAACAAAGTCTTTTGTATTTACCCAATATTCCAGTTGAACCATCAAATCGGCAATACAATCAATATGTTGCTGATATTGCTAAAGAAGTTATTTTGCACAGTCAGGGTCGCATCTTCTTATTGTTTACCAGTTATCGGGCAATGCATGAAGTAGCAGAATTACTGGCCGATCTGGATTATCCATTGATGGTGCAGGGGAGTGGAGCGAAAGCCACTTTATTGGAGGAGTTTCGACAGCATGGTAATGCCGTATTACTCGGCACCAACAGTTTCTGGGAAGGTGTAGATGTTCGCGGTGAAGCTTTATCTTGTGTATTAATCGATAAAATTCCATTTGCCTCACCTGGCGATCCGGTATTGGAAGCACGCATCAATAACCTGCGGGAGCGGGGCGGTAATCCGTTTCGAAGTATTCAGATCCCTTCTGCAGTCATTCAGTTAAAGCAGGGAATAGGTCGATTAATTCGTGATGAACAGGATCATGGGGTGTTGATCCTGTGTGATCCACGGCTGTTAAATAAACCATACGGCAAAGTGTTTATGCGGAGTTTGCCCGCCATGCCGATCACACAGGATATCAATCAGGTCGAAGATTTCTTTGTACAACGACAAGTTAAAGCTGCCATTTAGTCATGTTAAATCAATCACTAAAAGTGTAAATCTCACATCAAATCTAACGCATATTTCTTTAATAAGGCTAATGGAACAATCTCTGTTGCCCGCTGATGAGTACTGGCAAGCACGACTTTGGGCGCTACATCATGTTGTTCTGCCTCCAGCCAGCGCTGAGCACACAGACACCACCGATTACCTGGCTTTAACCCGGGAAAATCAAAATCCGAAACAGGGGTGCTTAAATCATTGCCACGAAACCTTGAAAACTCAAGAAACGCCTGAGTTACTTCAACACAAACCGTATGTGAGCCAAAATCCTGATCATTGGTATTACAACATCCATCGCGAAAAAAGCCAGTGAGCGGATCATGACTGCAACTTTGTAACGGTTCACCAAGAACATTTAATGCAGGGTTGATTTCCAGTTCCATAATTAATCGTATTTAATATATTTAAAACGGGCATCATCGGGCGTACCAACAAGAGCACCACCTTCAATCAGGCCTGGCTGCCACATAACGACTTCTTCGATTTTTCTCGCTAGCTCAAAATCTTTATCAGTAATGCCTTTGGCAGCATGATTGGTGAGCTTAACGATAACGAAAGCATAGGAAACAGTGAGGTCAGGGTGGTGGAAGGCGGCTTCTGCCAAGTGTCCGACTGTATTAACGACCATTAAAGTGGATTTCCAACCGCTGGTTTTATATTTACGGCGGATCCAGCCATTCTCGAGATACCAGTTAGGTAACTCAGCCTTGAGCCGTTGTTCGACTTCAGCATCGGAATAGGTTTTCTCGTTTTCAGTTTCTCTCCAGCTCATATTAATTTCCTCATTATTTTATAAACCAACTAATAAGAGAGTCAGTGTAAAGCAATATTAAGTTTCACACTCACTACAGAATTGTTTGGATGGTGCTTAATTTAGGTTAGGACCAACATAGAAACATCGCTTTTTGGTCTGAAAATGTACGAGGTAAGCCAAAACGGATAGGGTTACCGAAATTAAGTTGCTAAGTACTCACATTCGTTATTGAACTTGTTAATCGATATTAAATTTAACATAATATACATTATACGAACTTATGAAATGACAATAATTCGAGATAATCCATGCTCAAAAAAACAGTTTCGAGTTAACTTCAGATAATATGTGTTATGACAAAAGATTGGTTTTCTAAGATCGTTCAAAATTTAAAATCTGAGCGTTTTCACGATACAAACCCCACAAGATTTTAAATTCTGCATGGTTGGTAATTTGGTTAGTCAAGAAATTTAGATGTTCTCAGATTCTTAATATCGTCATACAGCTTTTCTCGTTTTAAGTGTGTCCTTGATGATTAAATGTGTGTAACTCCTCTGCCGAAAAATATAGATAATTGAAATTATTATCACTTGCTCAACAACTATCCTCTATTGAACTTTCCTCGCCACACTATCAGCGATATAAATACAGCTGCAGAAATACAAATCAACAAATCAGTTATATGCAGAGGTGACATGTGAAATACCGCTGAGACTGATGGTATTTGTACTATCACTATGCTGACGAATATTGTTGTTGCAACAATAATTTTTGAAGCCATGCTGGACAATTCACTCAAAGTGATTGTTACTGCAACGCTAGTAGCTATGAGCATGACCATTGCCATTGCTCTCGCATGGTTGACGTCATTATTACTCCCAAGGCTGAATAAATAGGCAACAAATAGCATCAATGTCGTAACTAGACCAGCACTGAAAATAGTGACCCAGTGCCTTTTAGCAAAGAATGTTTCATTTTCAACACGATGAGTCTCGGACAGTTTTTTCCCAAGGGGCATTTCCTGAAATACCAACAAGGCAGTTGGATGAATAATCAGCTCTAACCAGACTATGTGTAAAGGTAAATAGAGAAGAGGGAAACCGAAAAGCGGAATGATTGCTGCTGTTATAAC
The DNA here is from genome assembly GCF_002379485.1 of Methylophaga sp. UBA4204. Taxonomy (NCBI): domain Bacteria; kingdom Pseudomonadati; phylum Pseudomonadota; class Gammaproteobacteria; order Thiotrichales; family Piscirickettsiaceae; genus Methylophaga; species Methylophaga sp. UBA4204. Next base: position 3,314 of record NZ_DFTU01000025.1, read on the forward strand.
CAATGGGATATGAATGATTAGGAGGTAAGCAAAACTGAGCTGAAGATTTTTGAACAGTTGACGACCAGCGAGAATTGCATGGATGATAGTTCGAAAATTGTCATCCAGCAGAACTACTGACGCCGACTCACGAGCACTTCGAGTTCCTCGCTCTCCCATGGCGATGCCAATGTCTGCAGCTTGAAGTGCAGGAACATCATTAACCCCATCACCGGTGACAGCCACTGTCTCTCCCATCGACTTGAGCATTGTCACGATCTCAAGCTTCTCCGATGGTACTGCGCGAGCGACAACGTCAATGTCTTTGAGCTGCTCAGGATGAGATTTCAAAATATTTTTCAGTTCATCAGCATTGATAATAGTAAGTGGCTTCCCTCCCCCTAAGCCAATTTCGTTGGCAACGGCTCTGGCTGTTAGTTGGTGATCTCCTGTAATCATCAATACATGAATATGACTGTGTAAGCATTCTTGGATGGCATCAGAAACGCCTTTGCGAACTGGGTCTTCAAAAGCCAACAAGCCGGCAAATTCATAATTTATTTCAGGCTCAGCATCGTGCCAGGATGACAAACTCATAATCAGGCTTGCACAACCAATGACCTTATGTCCAGTCATGGCAAGTTCACTAACCTGATTATTCCAATCTGCAAGCTCCTGTTCGCTGAGAGTACACATCTTGAGAATCGTCTCAGGGGCACCTTTTACGCATACTTTTAGAGTTTCGCTATCCCATTTGTAGATGGCGGTTTCTCGTTTGCGATCCTCCGTGAAGGGAAAGGTAGCCATAGCGGAGCCATAATCTTGCTCGGACGGACTGCGCTGTAATATCTCAAAATCCAGTGGGTCATGGGTTTCACTTCGTGACGCACCTGCAGCAGTTTTGAGCAGGTCTGTTTCACTGGCCTCTTTAGCCGGGAAACAGTGAACAAGTTTGAGCTTGCCTTCTGTTAGCGTACCGGTCTTGTCTGAGCAAATATAGGTGATGCGTCCAATATTCTCCACCGCTACAGCACGCCGTACTAGCGCGCCACGTTGAGCCAAGCGATAAATACCCACTCCAAGATAAAAAGTAAAAACAACGGGGAACTCCTCAGGGAGTGCTGCCACTGCTAAAACCAGTGCACTCATAAGCGCATCCAGGTAACCAAAGCCTTGATATAGTCTTACCAGAGCAAGAAGAAGGCAAAGAAGTGTCGCGGCAATAATCAATATGCCTACAAGATGGGCTATGGCTTTCTGTAGCTGGGTCCTTTCATTACGGCTTTGTACTACCGACCTGACAATTTCGCCATAAAGTGTTTCGCAGCCAGTAAAAATAACACGTACTTTGGCGCTTCCTGTCAGTAGCCTGGTTCCAGCATAGACCCAATGAACTGAATCTACCGAATTTTGCGTCGTTTCTGGATCTAATCTTGGTATGGACTGCTTGCGTAAAGGAAACGATTCGCCGGTAATTACTGATTCATCAAATTGTGAAACTTCAGCGCTTAGTAGAACCCCATCCGCAGGAATATAGTCTCCAGCTGTTAACAAAACGAGATCGCCGGGTACGATCTCAGCCGTTGTTATCTGCATACTGGAGCCATCACGTATCACATGTGCAGTTGCAGCTAGTCGATTTTTGAGGCCTTGAGTGGAGGA
>NZ_DFTU01000025.1:5056-7261 GCF_002379485.1 Methylophaga sp. UBA4204
ATTTTGAGGCCTTGAGTGGAGGTTTGTGTTCTTCGATGTAAGTAAAAATCCATTCCAATCAAGGGGATTATTGCTGCAAAGAGTACGAAAGATTCGACAAATTCGCCCAATGACAAGAATAGAATTGAAGTTGCTACCAGAAACCAAAGCATCGGATCACGTAGTGTGTCTTGCAGTGCTATCAGTAATGGCGAAGCCGATGTGTCGATTATGTCATTAGGCCCGTATTTCTTGATCCGAAGCGCCGCCTCTGCCTTTGATAAACCTTGATTGTTACTTAATATGCCCTGCAAACGATCCATGGGTACGTACCGATGCATGACTTATTCCCTTGATTCAGTGAGAATGGTTTCTTAGTAGGCCATCAAAGATGATAATAAATTTGGTTGAATAGCCAAACAGCCAAACCTATAAATATTGACCAGAAACAGAGCCCTTTAAAATACCCCATCAAACTCAAAGACCATGATCTATTTCCGTCATTCATAGCTGGTAAGCCCCCAGAAGCTATCTTGAGAAGCTCTGGCGACATTAGTACAAGCAGCGTAACAACGCCACCAATTATGAGGATTGTCAGAGCCGCAGCCAGTATGAATTTATAGTTATGTAATTTCATAGTGGGTTCCTCCATCCACCATTAATCCAATTGCTGATGGTCATTTTTCAAAAAATACAAATATGCCCACTAATAATAGTTATACCCCATAGTTACTCTCATAGATTGTCGTAATCAACAATATGATTGCAGTACGTTTTCTATCTGTTCCTGTCGATCAACACTATTGAATGGGCAACATAATCCTACCTCAGGAAAATATCTCTATGTTGCAGATTACTAGTGATAACTATTTCCTCACCGATAACCATTAGCACTTTGGATAAAATGCTTGTAATTTCAATTATTTCCCAACATTGACAATATGTGTGATGTGGCCTACTGGCAATCGATATGGGAAGTAAACAAAAACCAATAGATGAGGCGATCTTGATTGCGCCCCTCTTTATCTCATGCACGGGTCGCATTGATCCATTAAAAGCAAAGACATTAACATTATGTGATGTCAATTCTAGTTCGATTATTTTATAAGGTAATGATTTACTATCTTTAGGGAATAAAATTGGTGAATAACCAAAACGACGAATCAGCTCAGCGATACCGAGCCTCGAAATAAGTCTTTTTTAACAATGCAGACAAAATAGTCCTTTAGAAGGAATATATTTCCCATGCCAAAACAACATTAAAGCTTGTAATCGCAACTCAATAACTATTTCTAACTTTTTGCAAATGCGAGCCACGATGACGGGCCGAGAATAGAAAATTTGCTTGGGTCATTGCATTTCACTTTGAGCACTATCCTTCTTTTCAGATAATGGGTCAGACTTTGATTTGTTTTCAATCCTAAAAATAGGAGATTTAAGAAGTTGTTCCGAAACCTCATAAACCAAGATCTTTTCTATTTTATGGTTGTCATAATCACAAAGCTTCGACTCTGAGTCCGGATTTCTGCTCAGACAGGAATTCAGATGAAGGTAGAATTTAAAAACAACGACATGCTCGCTTTCATGCTCGGTAAATACTACATATTCAATAAGCTCGGGCATCATGGTTTCCACGACTACGGGACGATGTTTAATATCAAGAGAAACTCCCAACACTATTATGGATAGCTGATCATCATCAAATCTCAAAGAGCCAACTGGATTTTCCTCTTGTCCATGGTGCTTCCTGAGTTCTAGCATGAATTCCTTATGCCTTTCTCTTAGCCGTTTTAAATTTTCAGCTGCTTTTTCTATATTAATAACATTGCTCATATGAAACTCCTATTCAACTTTACGATTTACCGTAGCATAGGCGTATCAGCCTTAGTGGCTTATTAAATTTACATTTTAAGATGAAATACTTTACAAAACTTCACCTAGACAGGAAGTTGTATCCGTATTTTTAGAGATTCATATGAGCACATCTCTAGTAGATCACACATCAATTTAAAGATGACTTTTAAAAACCACCTTTGTATTGTTGCAGCATAAGACATACTTTTAATACAAATCTCGGCATAAGCTCGACATTCACAGCCAATAATCAGACTGATATTTACTACCATAAAAAATATGTATTTAATTAAATCAATAGATTAAGTCGGTGCAAGTGGACATGCTTTTACTGAGAATGACAACAAACCCCACAAGATTTTAAATTCTGCA
>NZ_DFTU01000025.1:7342-7632 GCF_002379485.1 Methylophaga sp. UBA4204
CCCACAAGATTTTAAATTCTGCACGGCTTGTAATTCATTGACTCCAGATATTCAGATTGTCTAAATGGAATCTTTTTTCACATTACAAAATTATATAGTCACCAGGTTGCTACCTACCATTGAAATCATGGAATAATCTTTTCAGCACGTAAACGATCAAACAGGTCAAAAAAAGCAGCTTTTGTTTCGCGGAAATGATCGAAACCGAAATCGCGTGTCTTAGTCGTATCGTTGACGCACTCTTGATCCCGCCCCAGGTCTGCATCGGTATGCCACCAGGAAGCCAGTTT
>NZ_DFTU01000016.1:0-4258 GCF_002379485.1 Methylophaga sp. UBA4204
GTCACCTGATGCATGACCATAGGTATCATTAATCTTTTTAAAATTATCTATGTCACATAATGCGACACAATAAATTTTGTCGCTACGTCTTGAGCGCGCGAGCTCTTCGGTGATCCGTTCGATAGCAGCATGACGATTTAGAATTGTCGTTAAATGATCATGGGTCGCTCGATAAATCAAATCCTTGTATAGATGGGACAGTGGATTTGCCAGCCGCTTGGCCAGTAAAGTACTGAGCACTACACTTATTATCACAATAAATAACGTTAAACCTAGCAGAGAATAATTCAGTCGATCAAAAACCCGATGAAAAATGGATAAATCTGCCAACAAAAATAATTGTATGGGCTGTTTATTAACGTTTTTTAACTTAACCTCTTCCAATAAAAATTGAGATCTTTGCCACCATAAGTCAGGCTCATTAGTTGTTTGAAGAAGATGGTCGAACTCAGCTTTATGAATTGGCAGTGTCGTTAAAAATAAATCTGTCTGGGTAGATTCAAACACAATATCCAACCCGGTTTTGAGCTTTAATTCTTCCAATAAAGGTGCATTTATTTCAAACGCGATAATACTGATGGCGACTTGATGTGGTGCATTTATGGGTACACTGAATAAACGATACAAACGATTATTTATTTCTACAAACTGACCCTGTTGACTGATGCCATGAACCGCCAGCCAGTTGATATCGGCCAGATCAGAGAGTGGAAAATCCAACTCATTCGCTGCAATCAGCTCACCGTTATCATTGAGCACCAACATTAAATCTGCCTGAATGCGTCCAGCATGGTTAGTGAGCATGCTGGTAATGGTTGGCACATTATTGGTGGCAACAGCTTCTCTGAATCCAAAGTCCTGAATAATGACTCTGGTGGCGTAATGTAAATTGGTTTCCCGGCTGTCGATGTACTGATGCAGAAAATAAGCAGCATTTGCCACCTGTTCACGGATTTGCTGCTGATTATGTTTATGAATAAACCAACCATGGCTCAGCTGCATCGCGAAAGCTGTCAGTAAAATCAGACTGACACAAAGTAGAATCATCCTGGTCTGGATGCTATTCATCTATAAGTCGTTTCCATAATATGCAGCGTATTCAGCCATCTGAACTCCGTTCATCAGGATTTATTAATCTGTAACTCTTCAGGGTAAACGCCATACCTTGATTTTTTGTCCAGTTTTGAAACCAAACAGACGATTGCCACCCACCGCAACAGCAATATGCTGTTTACCATTAACGCTGTATGTAATCGGTGGCGCATTGACGCCCGCTTCCGTTTTACCACTCCAGCGTTTTTCTCCCGAATCAGCATCAAAGGCCATCAGTTCACCGCTCCCTTCTCCGGTGAACACCAGACCACTGGCTGTACTTAAAACGCCGCCTATCAATGGATTTTCAGTTTTGACCTGCCAGACTATTTCTCCACTATCTAAATCAATTGCAGTTAATAAACCATGTTTTTCAGGAGTATTTAAAGGAGACATCGAAGAATAACGCACCGCTTCTTCTCCATCCTTGGCAGCCTGTTTGTGTAATTTATATTCCACCGGCCAGTGAATGGCGGCAATAAATACCAAACGTCTGCGAGCATCCACTGAAACGGGAGACCAGTTTGCACCGCCCATTACACCAGGATAAATAATCGTTCCTTCACTGCTGGGAAGTTCAAACATGTTTTTTTGCGGGACAAAGGCTTCGCTTTTATAGAGAAACTTACCATTACGTCTGTCATGTACATAAAACCAGCCCGTTTTACCAGCCTGACCAATTGCGGGAGTAGGTTGCCCCTTAATGGTAATATCAAACAAAACCGGCGGACTGGCTACATCATAACCCCAGCTGTCATGCGGGACTTGTTGGTAATGCCAGCGATAATCGCCACTGTTGGCATCAAGTGCCAGTAATGAACTGCTGTAAAGATTATCACCTGGTCTGGATGAGCCTTCCATTTGCGGTGATGGATTACCGGTACCAAAATGCAGAATGCCAGTATATGGGTCAATAACCGGCGTACTCCATGCCGAAGCACCACCATAACGCCAGGCGTCACCGTGCTGTTCCAGAGCGGCTTTTTCTTTTGCTATATCGCGAGGTAATTTCACCCCATCAGCTGTTTTGGTAACAAAATCACCTTCCCAATTTTCAGACTTGATGGTGTCAAACTGCCATTTTTGTTTACCAGTTTCGATGTCATATCCTGCCATGAAACCACGGCGCCCATATTTCCCGGCGATACCGACTACAGCGCCCAAAGGTGAATCAGAATCCGTAGCATCAAGATGTAATCCATATCCCACGCCGGTGATGCCAATAATGACTGTATCCTGATAAATCATCGGGGCCATATTGATGCCCGCTCCCGAGGTACCGGAGACGCTGCCCAGTTCAGTATCGTCCAGCGTACTAACATCTTCCTGAATACCACTGTTTTCATCAACAACACGATTATCCCAGCGTTTTTCTCCTGTTTTGGCATCCAATGCAATCAATCTGGCATCAATGGTGCCGGTAAAAACCATACCATTTGATACAGCCACACCGCGATTGGCAGGACCACAGCAAATGGGATAATCTTCATCTAAATCATGCTCATAACGCCATAATTGTTGACCACTCGCGGCATCCAGTGCGACCACATCGTTAAACGGCAAAGAAACATACATCACGCCATTCTGAACCACCGGTGTTGCCTGAAAGGTTTCATTTACACCGGTATCAAATTCCCATGCTTCAACCAGCTCCATAACATTGCTTTTGTTAATTTGGACCAGCTTACTGTGCCGTTGATGTAGATCATCGCCACCATAAACCGGCCATTCAATCTCTGTTGCTAAAACTGGCAGGGATAAAACAGTTAAAAGCCCTCCCAACCAGAAGATGTGTTTTAAAGGCATGGTTTTCTCTCTCTTAATTATTTTTAGTTATGATAACAATTACTATCGAACAAGAATTTTTTATCCCGTAAATTGGATCTTATGATCCAGATCAAATCAAAGCCCGATAACCCTACAGCAAATAATAAGTCTCCCTAAAATCAAATTATCAACATCTGTTGTTAATCAGATAAGTGAGGTAAGTAATGTATAAAACACTACTGGTAGGACTTATAACGTTTTTAAATATATCCCTTGTGTTGGCAGATAATTTTAGAAATGAGCCCATCAAACCGATACAGCCATTTATTATTACCGAACCCGCCAAAGTTGAACTCGGGAAAAAACTTTTTTTTGACCCCAGACTCTCCCGCTCAGGGTTCATATCTTGTAATTCCTGTCATAATCTCAGTATGGGAGGCAGTGATAACTTGCCGACTTCCATTGGTCATAATTGGCAGCAAGGACCAATCAACTCTCCCACCGTACTCAATTCCAGTATGAATCTGGCCCAGTTCTGGGATGGTCGGGCAGCCGATTTGCAGGAACAGGCTGCCGGACCAATTGCTAATCCGATGGAAATGGCTTTTAGCCACTCTCTGGCCATTGATGTTTTGCGTTCGATTCCACAATACGTTGCAGCATTCAATAAAATCTATGGCAGTAATGAGATTACTCTGGATCAGGTTACCAATGCCATAGCAGCTTTTGAAGAAACCCTGGTCACTCCCAATTCCCGTTTTGATCTTTGGCTTAAAGGCAGTGACAATGCCTTGACTGACACTGAAATTGCCGGTTATCAGAAATTTAAAGAAATCGGTTGTGTGGCTTGTCATAACGGGGCTGCTGTAGGTGGCAGTTCATTCCAGAAGATGGGGATTATGGAACCCTACCAGACCGAAAACCCGGCTGAAGGACGTATTGCAGTGACCGGTAAAGATGCCGATCGCTTTTCATTCAAAGTACCAACTTTACGCAATGTTGAATTGACTTACCCATACTTCCATGACGGTGCCTATTGGAAACTGGAAGATGCCGTCGATGTGATGGCCAGACTGCAACTGGGACAGAAGCTGGAAAAACAGGACATTCAAAACATAACGGCATTTTTGAAAACCCTGACGGGTGACCAGCCTCAATTTGCCGTACCACAATTGCCACCCTCTACTGGCGACACACCGATTCCTGTTCCATTTGAAAAGGAATAAGTAAAAAAGCCCGCCAGAGTTGATAACTGGCGGGCTTTTCTATTGAGCTGTTAATCAGACAGGTCTGAAACCCTATCAACTACTGCCGCATATAAATCTCGAGTTGAAGCAATCGCGCCATCCTGAACCTGTTCAGCCGAAATAACTTTGCCACCAGCAGCCTGAAGCGGGCG
>NZ_DFTU01000016.1:4393-7129 GCF_002379485.1 Methylophaga sp. UBA4204
GCAGTCGTACTGGCCACAACTGTAGGTTTATACCCCAGATTAAATCCGCCATGCGCGGTGGAATTTACACACATATGTGTCATAAAGCCTGCCAACACTATATTTTCAATATTCAGTGATTTCAGTCTTTGATCCAATTCAGTTTGCACAAATGCATTGGGAAAGTTTTTAGTAATAACGTATTCCCCGTCTTGAGGTGCCACTTCATTGGAAATCTGACCAATATCCGTAGTGAGATCGTAAGGTGAGCCCACACCTCCATCATGTTGAATATGAATGATAGGAATGTTTAACGCCCTAGCACGTTCCAGCAAAGCTTTGGCTTCAATAATAGCTTTTTCCACACCCGTGAGCTGCATAACACCGGTTCGATAGGTGTTCTGACAATCAATCATAATTAATGCTGAATCACTCAACTTTGTCGGCTGATGCCCTAAGCCGACAATCTCTCTTAATGTTTGTGATGCTTGTGTCATAACAATCCTCTTTGAATGTTCAAAAATTTACCCGCGGTATGGTTAGCTTCAGTCTTGCTGCCGATCAATCCATGCGATGCTGAAAACTCAATGCATAAGCACCCGGTCTGGCCAATAAAATAGGATCAGCAGAGGGCTCAATCCCCTCTGGCAATGCCAGCGGATTAAACATCGTCGCTTTTTCATATTCTGCAGCATCCGCCATTGGTGCCTCGATCACTATAGTGCCTAACTCAACTACTTGACGATCGTCAGGCCAAATTACCGTTGCATCATTCACTTCATCGCCAGGTTCAGCAATTTGTACCGATAAACGAAACTCGGCAGCTTGTTCAGGTAAACGCTCACGGATTTCATTCATCAAATAGTTTTCGTTTTTTGCTTCAGCATCATCTTTTTCCAATGTTTTCACACCGTCTAGTGGTGTCACAATATAGCGACCATAAACCGACTCACCATCGCTGTTGGTAAACTTAAACGCATTGATGCCATGGTAGGACAGATTGGCAAAACTGGCCGGAAAGGGTTTGGGATATTCAACAAAATGCTTGGCCTTAGGATTGTCAGCTAAAAATTGTTGAATAGGTTTGGTCTCAGCTTCTGAAGTAGCAGAATCTCTGACTGCTGTGAGCATTTCCAAAAAAGCTTCTGGTGTTGCCACCGGAAAACGTGGCACTGAGCTCAACACCATATCAGTATATTCCTCGTCGCCCAAATCAATACGCATCGCCATACCTTTGGCTAATCCTTTAGGATCATTGTCCGCAATATCGGGAAACCCGGTTGCATTAGAAAAACGTACGACTATCGGAGAAGACTGCTGTTGCAAATGTGCTGCAGAAGTAATTTGTCGAGCTGACTCAGCTGGATGGAACACGCCGGTTAACACCACCCCTTTAGTGTGATTGGAACGCAATCCTTCTCTGGGTCCTTTGAATAAATCGTGCTGTACATCAACAATCTTCTCGACTGTCGACTTTTCTGCTTGCTCTGCTGAAACAGGATTTATATTGAAACCTAACAACAATGCCAGTGGCAAATACTTCAATGTTTTACTGCCCATTAACGCTATCCTTTTGATGAATTTACTGCCCGCATTGAGCACGAAAATATAGCTTAAAGCTTTATGAGCCTTTTACATCAAACTTAGTTCATGTTGATTTAAACATTGCAGCAAAAATTCAGCGCTGTTGATTTAGCATGATTTGCATTTACTAGACGATTGGTCTACTGTGAACACACATTTACTAGACGACCGGTCTAATATGACACGCATCGAAACAAGACAATCATTAATCAAAGTCGGTACCGACGTTATCGGCAGCCATGGTTTTAACCCAACAGGCTTAAATACCGTGTTAAAAACCGCTGGCGTACCGAAAGGTTCGTTTTATTATTATTTTGCCAGTAAAGAAGATTTCGGCCTGGCTATCATTGATGAATTCGCAATTGCCTATAACGAAAAAATTGACTCGTTTCTCAGCGATACAAAAGTCAGTCCGCTGCAACGGATTCGTAACTATCTGCAAAATGGACTGGAAACAATCAGCGTGGAAACAATCAGCGAAGGTCAGTGTAAGCGTGGCTGCCTGATTGGCACCTTAGGACAGGAATTATCCAGCCAAAATGAAACATTCCGAGTTCGGCTGGATCAAGTGTTCGAAGGCTGGAAACAACAATTTGGCCTGTGTATCCAAGCTGCTATCGATTGTGGTGAACTCTCTGAAGATACTGATATAGAACAACTTTCCGAGTTTTTACTATCAGGCTGGCAAGGTGCAATTTTACGCGCCAAGATGCATTCCAGCATCAGTCCCCTGCAGGCTTTTATCGATACGACTTTTGATCGTGTATTGATCACCCGCTAAATAATTTATTTCTACCAATTACCCGGAGATTTTTATGAGCAAAGTTGTTCGTTTCCATCGAACAGGTGGACCTGAAGTTTTACAACTGGACGACATGCAGGTGTCCGCTCCGCAAGCCGACGAAGTGCTGCTGAAAATTAATAGCATCGGTCTGAATCGTGCCGAGGTCATGTTTCGCAGTGGTCAATACCTGGAAACGCCCGAGCTTCCTGCACGACTAGGCTACGAGGCGTCAGGTATTATTGAACAGGTAGGCTCCAATGTCAGCCAGTTCAAAACTGGCGATAAGGTCAATGTGATTCCAGCTTTTTCAATGAATCAATACGGAACTTATGCTGAAAAAGCTGTTTTGCCGGTTCATGCCATTGTTAAACAACCCGCCAGTATTTCTG
>NZ_DFTU01000016.1:7208-10823 GCF_002379485.1 Methylophaga sp. UBA4204
AGTATTTCTGACGATGAGGCAGCAGCTGTGTGGATGCAATATCTCACCGCATGGGGTGCATTGGTTGATATTGGGCAGTTAACCCAAGGACAGACATTACTGATTCCAGCGGCATCGAGCAGTGTCGGTCTGGCCGCCATTCAGATAGCGAATCATGTTGGTGCCCTTCCAGTAGCAATCACCCGCACAGCGGCTAAAAAGGCCTTGTTGCTTGAACATGGCGCCAAACATGTTATTGTCAGTGACTCCCAGCAAATAACCGAACAGGTCCAGCTGATTACGGGTGGTAAAGGTGCGGATATGGTGTTTGATCCTGTCGCCGGGCCTGCATTAAATGAATTAGCCAACGCCTGTGGACGATTCGCACAAATTTTCGTCTACGGTGCGTTAAGCACTGACGCAACACCTTTTCCATTATTTACTGCTCTGGCAAAAGGCCTCACCTTCCGTGGTTATACCCTGTTTGAAATCAGCCAGGATGCCGAACGTTTACAACGCGGTGTGGAATTTATCGAAAAAGGCTTAGCGGCTGGCCACCTCAAACCGGTTATTGCCAAAACCTATTTATTGGATGACATTGTTGCTGCACATCAGTACATGGAATCCAACCAACAAATTGGCAAAATCATTGTCACCACATCAAAAACCTAATGCTTTTCACAATGGAGGAATCCTATGAAGTTTAACCTCAAGACTCTAAGTGCCTTAACCCTTGCTTCGCTTGGTTTAATTAGCACTGCTAGCTTCGCCGATGCAGCTGATGTCGAAAAAAACCTGCATAAACTCAATGTACCTGATGGCTTTAAAGTTGAAGTTTATGCAGAAGTGCCTGGCGCACGGCAAATGGCACTGGGCCAGTCCACCGGTACCGTGTTTGTCGGTACCCGTGGCCAAAAAGCTTATGCAGTAGTGGATCGTAATAAAGATCGTAAAGCCGATGAAGTGGTCACTATTCTTGACGACCTTAAAGTGGGTAACGGTGTCGCCATGTATCAGGGCAACTTATATGTTGCCGAACAAAACCGTATTGCCCGCTATGCAGCGCCCGGCTTTGATCTGAGCCTACCCTTTAAAGAAATGCGCGAAGTGATTTATGAAGATCTGCCTGATAAAGCGCATCATGGCTGGCGTTATATTGACTTTGGACCCGATGGCAAACTCTATGTCACCGTCGGCGCTCCATGTAATATTTGCGACGTAAAAGGTCAGGAAGCCACCATTATCCGGATGAATCCAGATGGCAGTGATGTTGAAATCTATGCTGAAGGTATTCGTAATTCTGTCGGTATGGATTTCCAACCGGACACCGGAACATTGTATTTCACCGATAACAACACCGATATGATGGGTGATGACATTCCACCGGGTGAATTAAACGCTGCACCTGAAAAAGGCATGCACTTTGGCTTCCCCTACTATGCCGGCGGTAAAGAACGTCATGAAGACTGGGCCGATAAAACACCGCCTAAAGACGTTACTTATCCCGTTGTCGAATTTCAAGCACACGCCGCCGCACTAGGCATGAAGTTTTATACCGGCAACATGTTCCCGGAAGATTTCAAAGGTGATGTCATCATTGCCCAGCATGGTTCATGGAACCGCACAGAACCGGTTGGCTATCAGTTAATGCGTGTCACGTTTGATGAAAACAATGAAGTCAGTGGTCATGAAACCTTTATTGATGGCTGGTTAAAGGATGGTGAAGCGTGGGGACGTCCAACTGACGTCTTGCAATTACCTGATGGTTCGGTGCTGGTCTCTGATGATTTTAATGGTGTGATTTACCGCGTCAGTTACGGTGAACAACAGAGTGATGCTCAAACCACCAGCACAAGTCATGGCAACAACACGATAGAAGATCTGATGATGCCGGAATCAGCTATCGCCCATCCGGATGGACGGGTATTTGTCACTGAAATCGGTGAGTTTGGTAAAAAAGGTGATGGTAAAGTCACTGTTGTGAACACCGATGGCAGCACTGAAACGTTAGTTGATGGCCTGAACGATCCAAAAGGCATCGATATGTTTAACAACACCTTATACGTTGCCGATGTCGATCAATTGGTGAAAATCAGTCTGGATGGCAAAAGCGAAGTGATGGTTAAATCAGCTGACTTTCCAGGTAAACCAGTGTTTCTCAATGATGTCGAAATCGATGGTCATGGCAATATCTATGTGTCCGACAGTGGTGATGATAACGGCAAAGATGCCGGTATTTATCGAGTTACAGCCAAAGGCAAGGTAACTGAAATCATCAACCAGAATTCCGGTATCAAACGTCCCAATGGTTTGTTAATGGATGGCTATAACAAGATGCTGGTAGCTGATTTTGGCACTGGTGATTTGTTCCAGCTGGATATTGACTCCGCTAAAGCCACCAAAGTAAACACTGGTTTTGGGGGTGCAGACGGTCTGGTTCGGGATACTGATGGATTTTTATATATCAGTGACTGGAATAACGGCAAGGTATGGCAGTTAAATGAAGCTAAAGCTACGCCACAACTAATCACCGACGAGTATGAAGCCGCAGCCGATATTGCTTTATCAGCCGATGGCAAACATATTCTGATGCCCGATATGAAAGCCGGAAAACTGTATTTCCTGCCGATTAAATAAGTCGATTTAAAATCTCTCAAAAAGCCGGGACTTGTCCCGGCTTTTTGGTTTTTACTAATATGGATTGTTAACGTATTAAACAGGAATAAATCCTTCAGCTTGAATTCAGATTTGTCTGCTAATTTTTCCCACACTGTTAGATTGGTTGTTGTGGGGTGATATATGTTCAACAAACGCAGTATTAAACAATTTCTCATCATCAGTTTTCATTGTTTATTAGCATTACTGCTTCTGATACAAATGAGTTTTCAATGGTTGTTTCCCATCACTAAAATCAAGCGAAGTCTGAAATCTCACCTAGTAGACCCCTCTTTACTTTGTGACCGATCAGAAATGAAGATCTGACACCATCAACCCAATAGTTGGTACAGCAATAGTAGATTAAATAACAAACTTAATACTGCTAACGTTTGCCAGAATCGCACAGGATGACGTTCAATCAATGGCACAAATTCAGTTTGTAAAAATGCCGGGTTGGGTTTTAGCAGATCCGTCTGCAGTTCGGATAAGGCTTCATAGCGTCGTTGTGGATTAAGCTGTACGGACTTTTCTATCGCTTTATCAACCCACACAGGAATATCGTTTGTCACTAGCGTCAGAGATTTATAATTCAGGCGGCTCAATTGCTGACGATTTATGTGTTTTTCGAAACGCTTTCCGTAAGGTAACTGTCCGCTCAGCAATTGGTAAATAATCGAGCCCAAAGAAAACTGATCAGCCTGCACTCCCGCCTGTTCTCCCAGTAGATATTCAGGCGCGGTAAATTCTTTGGTTCCCAGCAGTTTTTTGCGTTCTATCGGCGATGCCACATCCGCGATACCAGCTATTCGGGTGGAACCAAAATCAATAATTTTCACCACACCTTCATCACTAAGCAGGACATTACCGGGCTTAAGATCTTGATGCAGCATATCCAGTCGGTGAAATGCCCGAAGTCCTGAGATCAGTTGTGGGAGTATCTGTCTGACTTCACTCAGACTAAGTGGCCCTTCATCGGGG
>NZ_DFTU01000016.1:10840-16253 GCF_002379485.1 Methylophaga sp. UBA4204
CATCCAGTTTCTGTTGCAGCGTTTTGCCCGCCACATATTCCATCACATAATAAAGAAAGCGTCGGGGACGCTGTTGCTCAACGATGCGAACGACATGGGCATTGTCAATTCGTCGTCCAATCCACTCTTCCAGCTGAAAACGTTCCAGATAGGCCGGATCATCTTCAAAGTTTACTGAGGGTGTTTTCAACACCACTTTCTGCTGGGTTTGGGTATCTATTGCCAGATACAGCTGACTGGTGGAACTGGCATGCAGCTCACGTAACACCCGGTAACCAACAAGAATGACACCTTCGTACAATTCTGGTGGAAACGGTAACGCCGTCAATCGGGCATAGACTTCATCCGGCTTGGGATCAGATAACTCGTCAATACAAAACACTTGGCAGCTTACATTATCTCCACTGCCGTTTTGCAACGCTAACTCACACAATTCTTTGGCACACTGCTCAGGATCAGCATTGTCGCTTAACTGCTGTTTAATGACATTGTCTGCAACAAACTCATAAACACCATCCGTCATCAATATAAAAACATCACCCTGTTCCACAGCCAGGTTTTTATAGTCGATATCCAAAGCATAATCGACTCCCAATGCCCGTCCCAGATATTCCTTTCCTTGATCCAGTTTTATACGGTGATCCTGGGTTAGTTGTTCCAGCGTATTATTACGATAATGATAGATACGGGCATCGCCAACATGAAATAGATGAGCGGTAACTGATTTGATAATCACCGCCGAGAAGGTCGTAGCAAAGCCTCGTGACATTTCCCGAAACTGATGACTCTGGCCACACAGCCAGACATTTATCGCCGTTAAAACCTTGCCACCGGATTGTTTGACCGACCAGGTATCTGGTGTACTGAAATAATCAGCAATAAATCCGGTGATGGCGGCATGACTGGCCTCGCGGGCCTGTTCGCTGCTACTGATACCATCGGCAATTGCACAGATGGTACCCTTGCTTTCCAGCAGCAAGCTGTTCTCCGGGGCATAAAAACCGATCGCATCCTGATTTTCGGCTTTCACTCCGGCCCGCGAGTATTGCCCGCAACGGACTTTCAGCATGATCTCGATCCCGTTTAATGCACGTCGATCATTTGCACGGTTCCATCCGGCAATACTTCTGCCATCTGGCCGCGCGGCTCATCCATAAATTGCACTACGATCAAGGTAACAACCGCGGTGGCAGCAATTACCCAGAAAAACAACTGCGCTGAGACCACGGACAATACCGTCAAAAACAATAACGCACCGACATTACCATATGCGCCTGCCATGCCAGCAATTTGTCCCGTCAGACGACGTTGCACTAAAGGTACCACAGCAAACACCGCTCCTTCACCCGCCTGAACAAAGAACGAACAGCACATGGTCGCCAACACAGCTAATACAATAAACCATTCAGGCGTAATCAGGCCCATAACAAAATAGCCCACAGCCAGGCCTGCCAGACAAATGGTCAGCGTCAATTTACGACCCAGCTTATCACTGAAGTAACCGCCGGTTGGGCGTGAGACCAGATTCATAAAGGCAAAACCGGATGCCAGTAGTCCGGCCTGAACAACAGTAATATCAAATGTTTCACTGAAAAATAGCGGTAACATCGACACCACCGCTAACTCAGAACCGAACGTTGCCAGATAGGCCAGATTCAGCACCGCGACCTGCTTGAATTTGTAACGATGAATTTCTGGAACCGGCGTATGAAATATAGATTTGTTGACCTGAAAAATATGATAAAGCTGGTACAAAAACAACAGTATTAGTCCAGCATAAATCAGCATGGATACTGATTCAGTCAGTAATGAGACCCCGTTTGGAGACAGTTTCCAGGCCAGTAGTGCCAAAGCGCCATACATCGGCAGAGTCATCAGAATTAATAAAACAAAGTCGCCTTTGCTGGTAACTTCCATTGCCCCGGACTTTTTCGGTTTGAAATAAGTTGACCCTTTTGGCGTATCAGAAACGCTGTTGTAATAGATAAACGCATAAATCAATGCAATTAAGCCGGTCAGCGCTACCGCATAACGCCAGCCTTCATCACCGCCAAACATCAACGCAATCGTCGGCAGACTCATCGCCGCTGCAGCTGAACCAAAATTACCCCAGCCCCCGTAAATGCCTTCCGCCAGACCGACCTGTTTAGCTGGAAACCACTCTGAAATCATTCGAATACCGATAACAAAACCGGCACCAACAAAGCCCAGCATAAAACGAGCTAAGGCCATTTGTTCAAAACTGTCGGCCATCGCAAAAAAGAAACACAACATACTGGAAATCCCCAGCAGCAATGAATACATGATTTTGGGGCCGTATTTATCTACTAACATCCCCACCACAATCCGGGCAGGAATGGTCAGCGCGACATTCAGAATCAATAGAGTTTTAACTTGCTGGTCGGTGAGGCCAAGTGTTTCTTTAATCGAAACCAGTAATGGTGCATGGTTAAACCAGACCACAAAACTGATAAAAAAAGCCATCCAGCTGAGATGTAAAATGCGGCTGTTACCGCTGAAGGATAAAAATTTTAAATTTGAGGCAGACATTGTGTTCTCACTTCAGAACGTTTGACCAACATTGGTCATCATCTAAAGCGGGAATTATGCCAACTTATAAGCTATTGATTTTGTTAAGTACTTATTATTTAAACAGGTATCTTATGCACTTATTTAAGCCGTAGTTATTCTTGCTGCACCATGGCTGTGCAGATTGTCAGGCGACAAAGGCCACTGCATTCTTGCCTGATTGTTTTACCCGGTACATCGCTTCATCGGCTGCTTTTAACAAGGCATCAATGTTTTCACCGTCCTCGGGATAACGGGCAATGCCAATACTGGCCCCCACCTGACAAGGGCAGTTATCAATCACCATTTTTTCGGAAAGTGTGGCAATGATTTTATCGCCTACCGTTTGTAAATGCGTATCTTTAGCTACATCACTAATCAGCACGACAAACTCATCTCCACCAATACGGAATACGGTATCCGATGCACGTAAACGCTGACCAATGCGCTGGGCCACCTCTTTTAATAAAGCATCACCCACATGATGACCACAGTCGTCATTAACGGATTTGAAGTTATCCAGATCAATAAACATCATCGCCAGCGAAGTACCCTTACGCTGTGCCTGTAATATGGCCTGCTCTGCCAGCAGGCTGAACTGTGCCCGGTTGGCCAGACCGGTCAAACTGTCTTTATGCGCCATTTCGGTGAGCGCCAGCTCCAATTGTTTGCGTTCGGTAATATCACGAATATCACCGCTGAGTTCAATGGTGCGACCATCTTCACTACGATTGAGTTGAAGTAACATTTCCGCATCAATTAGTGCATTGTCAGCCCTGACCAGTTGTACTTCACAGCGGCTATAAGGCAAAGGACGAAATTTTTTGGCCAGTAATAATAAATGTGAGATGCGTGTCGCTGATTCCTGATCAAACAGGCGGTGGTAGTGTTGGCCGAGATAATAACGTTCTTCGTGTTGCAGCAATAATTTCACTGACGCACTAATAAAGGTGATATTGCCACTGGCAGAATTGATGACGATAACGATATCTGAGCTTTTTTCCATCAGCTTGCTGAAATACTGCTCGCGACGGATCAATCGACTTATTGCCATCACAAATGACAACAGAATCAAAATCACAATAATGCTCTGTAGTCCTCTCAACAAATATGTTTGCCGTTTAGCAGAAGCTTCGAGTTGATTGGTTAATTTATTCATCAGGGCAAGTAACTGCGGATTATCCGCCACCATGGCATTCACCAGTTGCTCCAACGCCGATTCCCTAAGCTGCATTTGTTGAATAGACCGGTACAACGGTTCCCACAACTCAATTGACTGCTTCAGTGTTTTTTGAATTACGGTTTCCTTGAATTGTTCAACCTGAATAAGTTGACCATTGGCGCTTAACGTTTCACCACCATTCATCATGGCGTTAAGAGTTTGATCGAATAAGGACATGGCCTCCATCAATTCCTGATAAGCCTCGTCGGTACTAAGCCCCTGACTCTGCTGATATCGCATTAACAACAGTGCTTTGGTCATTTTCTGTGACAACATGCGTTGACGACCAGCAATATTGATATTGATTGAGGAAGCTTCCAGCTGAACCGAAATATGATAATTCATTGCCAGTAACGTGACATCAAAGATAATCACCAGACTGAGTGGCAGCAAAAAATATCGGTACTTTTTGATTACCTCAAACATGCCCCCCCCTTGTTATCCGCTAAGGATTTTTAGCGTTAATCGTCCTGCCAGTCCAGATCGCAACAAAACACATAAAGCTTGTTATGTACCACTACCGTCTGGGAAACCGTGATGCACATTCTGGAATCTGCAACGGATAGATAAGGTCGACTAACCTGCATTTCACCGGGATGTTCAATGGCTCTGAAATGATAGTGTTTGTGTGACCAATTAGCATTATCACCTGACAAAAGCGGGGTAAAACGCGTATCCATTTTTTGCTGGTAATGTGGAGAATAGACATTTCTGGCCATCTGATAGCCTACTTCATCCAATAAATAACAGCGCACCGCACGCTTTTCCTTAAACAAAATAAGCGTGCTGGTATCAAAGGCATTGGTAATAGAAAATTCACTGACAGCCTGACGAAACAGTGTTTCGATCTTTTTGAAATCCTGATTCATTTGATGGCTGTTTTTAAAACGCTGGCGTTGCTGAATTTTCAAAAGATGATCAATATCTTCAGCAAATTTCGTGTTTTGGGAGATACGTTGTTGCGGGCGGGCAAAATAGAACCCCTGAACCATATCGGCGTTGGCGGCAATAGCCACCAGCGCTTCCCGTTCAGTTTCCACCCCTTCTATTACCACCAGACTACCGGCTTCGTGGATCAGTGAAACGACGCCAGTCAGAATGCGTTCAACTCGACTCGAGGTGCCCGCACCATGGATCATGCTGCGATCAATTTTTACAATATCCGGTTCCAATTCCCAGATACGATCAAAATTGGAATGGCCGGCACCAAAATCATCAATCGCTATCAGGCAGCCCAAATCCCGAAAGTGGCGAATCAAACTACGTAAGTATTGCCGGTCATCAATTTCACTTTCGAGAATTTCAATCACCACGCGATGGGGAGTAATACCGGTTTGTTCAAATAATGTGTTCATAAAGCCGGCATCCGGCCGCTCAGAAACCAGACATTGTGAATTCAGGTTCAAAAACAACCATGTTTCACCATTCGGCTGACGGGCAAAATTGTGCATATGCAACCGTCGACATAATCGATCCAAAGACAGGTTTTCAACACCGGTTTGGGGTATTGCCAGCAGTTCTAGTGGTGAATGAGGTTGTTGTTCTGTATCGACCGCGCGAATCAGTCCTTCGTAGCCAACAGGACGACGATGCGAGATGCTGAAAATGGGCTGAAAATGACTG
>NZ_DFTU01000016.1:16343-19231 GCF_002379485.1 Methylophaga sp. UBA4204
AACGTTAAATGATGATAATCAGCCGTCACATATAGACTGGTTTGTTCAGCATCATGCATCTGCTGCATTGGCATACCTTTAAATTCTGATTGGAAAGCAACTGTGTTCAACATAATATAGCGGTCAATTCACCGAGAAGTTTTGTTAATTATCAAACCTGCCCAAGTTGAGCAGGTTTGATTCACACTTGCATCCATGCCAACGCGTCTTATTTAGCTCATTTCAACGCATTAGGCAGCCTTCCTGGCATGCCTTTGATGTAAAAATTTAATCACTTCAGAACGGTAATGGTTGTAATCGGCATTATCTGCCAAGTCCAGTCTTTGTCTGGGTCTGGGAAGATCTACCTGCAGAATTTCACCAATACTGGCTGCCGGACCATTGGTCATCATCACGATTTTGTCAGACAGCAACACGGCTTCATCCACATCATGGGTAATCATAATAACGGTGTTGTTCAAATCTGCCTGAATTTCCATCAACGAATCTTGTAAATGGGCACGAGTCAACGCATCCAATGCACCGAATGGCTCATCCATTAACAAGACTTTTGGCTCCATTGCCAACGCTCTTGCAATACCGATACGTTGTTTCATACCACCTGAAATTTCCGCGGGTAGTTTATCTTTGGCATGAGTCATATGCACCAATTCCAGATTATGCAATGTCCAGTCACGAATTTGCTGACGATTACGGGTTTTACCAAACACCGATTTCACTGCCAATTCGACATTTTGATAACAAGTAAGCCAGGGAAACAAGGCATGATTCTGGAACACGATAGCCCGATCCGGACCCGGTTCATTTACCTCTTTGCCCTGGAGAATCACTCCACCTTCAGTGGCCTGATACAAACCACCAACAATATTCATAACGGTCGATTTACCACAGCCTGAGTGACCAATAATACTGACAAATTCGCCTTTATTGATTTGGATGTTCACATTGTCCAACGCCCTAAATGGGCCATTGGCGGTTGGAAAATCAATGCTGACATGATCGATATTTAAATAACTTTCCATTGTCTGCTCCTAGCGAATATTTGCGGTTTTGTCGTATGAGAAAAACTTCTGCAATGTGAGCATAATGCGATCCAAGGCAAAGCCAATCAGACCAATCGCCAATACCGCGACCATAATACGGCTGAGCGAATTGGAACTGCCATTTTGGAACTCATCCCAGACAAACTTACCCAGCCCCGGGTTTTGTGCGAGCATTTCTGCTGCAATTAATACCATCCAGCCGATCCCCAGCGAAATTCTCAATCCGGTAAAAATCATCGGAATGGAAGAAGGAACCACGATTTTCCACACCGTCGTGAAATATCCCAGTCGCAACACCTTTCCCACATTAAGCAAGTCACGATCAATGGAGGACACGCCAACCGCAGTATTAATCAAGGTCGGCCACAAAGAACACAACATAACGGTGATGGCCGAGGTAATAAATGACTTGGAGAACATCGGATCGGCCGAGACATACACTGCACTGACCACCATGGTCACAATGGGCAGCCAGGCCAGTGGTGACACTGGTTTGAAAATCTGGATCAGAGGATTTATTGCGTTATACAGATTTTGACTTAAACCACTGACGATACCGATCGGAATCGCAATCAAACTGGCCAGCAGAAAACCGACAAATACGGTAAACAGACTGGTCCATATCTGATCAATAAAAGTGGGTCTTCCATTGAAGTCCCGAACTTTAATTTCGGCATCGGGATTTTTCGCCAGTTTGTTCGCATTCCGCTGTTCCTGGCGCTGATAAAAATCTGTCTCACGCTGACGTTCAGCCTGATGTTCTTCATTCAGCACCTTAACCTGCTCCCATACCTGAACCGGTCCGGGTAATTGGCCAAGACTGGTATCAACTTTGGCAGCTCCAAAATGCCAGAAAAATAGAAAGGCAAGCATCGCTATCAATGGCAAACCAATCATTTTTACTAGCTGTTGAAATTGAAACCCGGCGGGTTCCCCACCAGCGATTTTCGCCAGTGGGACGAACCAGTTGAGCCCCGTTATTTCCAGAAAATATATAAGTTTATCGTTCATAAGAGTCCATCTTTGTCCGTTTTATGAAAAGCAGGGGAATTAATCCACCTGCTCCTCTCCTTTCAGGCCAATGGCAAATTTTTCCAGGTAAGCATTAGGTGCTGTCCCGTCAAATTCGATACCATCGATAAACTCATTTTGAGCCGGTTTGAAACCCGTTTCAGAGGTGAAATCTGGGAAATCTGTTACAGCTAACTTGCCCTCTTCAATCAATTCTTTTGCTGCAATTTGATAAATATCGGGACGATAAACTTTCTTTGCCATATCGGTATACCAGCTATCCGATTTGGCTTCCGGGATCTGGCCCCAACGACGCATTTGGGTCAGATACCAGATGGCGTCACTGTAATATGGATAGGTCGCGTTATAACGGAAAAACACGTTGAAATCGGGGATTTCACGTTTATCACCTTTTTCGTATTCAAAGGTGCCCGTCATACTGTTAGCAATGACATCATAATCAGCACCGACATAATAACTTTGTGAAAGTATTTCAACGGCCTCAGGACGATTGGCATTATTCTCAGCATCCAGCCAATGTGCAGCACGGATAAGGGCCTTAACTAATGCAATATGGGTGTTGGGGTTTTCATCAGCCCATTGCTGGCTAACACCGAACACCTTCTCTGGGTTATTTTTCCAGATTTCGTAGTCGGTAATCACCGGTACCCCGATCTCCATAAATACTGCCTGCTGATTCCATGGCTCGCCCACGCAATAACCTTCAATGGTTCCAGCTTCCATCGTCGATGGCATTTGAGGTGGAGGTGTGACCGATAACAAGGCTTCTGCCTTAAGCTGACCACTACTGTCACCTTTGTGCGGTGCGTAATA
>NZ_DFTU01000016.1:19402-19780 GCF_002379485.1 Methylophaga sp. UBA4204
GAACGACTTACCTTGCTGTTTGTAACTATCAATAACCGGTTTTAAAGCTTCAGCACTGATTGGATGCTGGGGCTTGCCATCCTCAGCCGTGGGGATATGCGGTTTCATCTGTTCCCATACATTATTGGAAACGGTGATCGCATTACCATTGAGATCCATACTGAAGGCGGTAATGATATCGGCCTGAGTTCCATAACCAATTGTCGCACCAAGCGGTTGTCCGGCAAGCATATGAGCACCATCAAGTGCACCATTAATTACTCCATCCAGCAGCACTTTCCAGTTTGCCTGGGCTTCCAGCGTGACGTACAAGCCTTCATCTTCAAAAAAACCTTTTTCATAGGCGATTGCTAATGGCGCCATATCGGTGAGCTTGAT
>NZ_DFTU01000016.1:19865-32288 GCF_002379485.1 Methylophaga sp. UBA4204
GCCATATCGGTGAGCTTGATAAAACCGAGGCGAAGATCTTCTTTTTCCAGCTCTCCCGGAGCTGCCAGTGAGTTTGTCGAAAAACTGATAACACCAATGATGCCAACGGCAGATAACCAGCGGCGTATGGAATGTGAATTTACTTTAGGTAAAGACATAAATAGCTCCAACTTTTAGGGCCAGTTCATTCTGATGATTCCATTACTGGAGATCATAAAAACAAGGCCAGAGGACAGAAAACGGCGACGTTGCCCGATACCGGGGAAATCATTTCCAGACACGGTTTTCAATCCTGCGTTGGATTGTTCCAAGACCCTCTGATTTTCATAGCCAAGAACAAAAACGGCTATGAAAAAACAACAGATCCCACTGTCCTATTTGCAGTTAATATGCCAATCACATACCTATTTAAAAAATAATATATTTCAATCACTTATAAAATCGCTTTACTAATAATCAATTTCAACTTGCGTCGCTTTGGGGCTTAACAAAAGGTCTGGCACTCAGATGGTGCAGTAACAGACCATTTTATTTAACTCAGTTATGAGGATGAGTTTCCAGCAGGTTTGCTGTAGCCAAGACCTGTTTTGCCAACATCGCCAGACGCATGTTCTGGTTCATCGCTGTGGTGCGTAACAGACGATAAGCTTCGTCCTCACTGCACTGACGCTGCTGCATCAAAACGCCTTTTGCACGGTCAATAATCTTGCGTTCTGCCAGTTTGGTTTCCAGTGATTGCACCTGTTGACGCATCGTCTGTTGTTGCAGAAAACGGTTTCGTGCTGTGCTCAGTAACGGCAACACCCTATGCGGTTGTAAACCATCAACCACATACGCACTGACGCCAAGCTCAATAGCCTGTTTTTCGACCTGCGCGTCATAAACGTCGGTGAAAATAACCACTGGCATTGGCTGCTGTCTGAGTAACATATCGACAAGCGCCATCATGTCACTATCGCAATTACGAACGGCCAGAATGAACATGCCAGTAAATTCGAGTTGTTTCATGGCTAGTTTAGGAAGAGAAGCCGATTGGTTGGTCACCTCAAACATGGTGCCACTCAATTGTTCGACTAATTGCTGTGCTATATCAGAACGATCGCACACCAATGTGGAGTTAAAATTTTGTGTCATGATGTCAGTTGAGTTTCGCATGATTATCCGCAGCATAGTTAATGATAAGAGAAAACACATTGAGTACCGTATCAATGGCACGGGAGGCCGTTTTAAAGTAATCATCGGCTGATAAGGTAATCGAACCTTCAATCAGCACTTGTTGATCAATGGTCTGTAACAATAAATCTGTATCGCGTTCGATTTTACCGTTTTGACCAGCCAGAATTCCCACCAGGTCTTTATTACGAATTCCGGCAATTTCCCTGAGTAATTCACCGATCCTGCTGTTTGCTGTTAAACGTTGGAATGACAACATCATCGTTTCGGTGCCCCCTGCCTGACCTCGGGCACATAGGGTCGATCCAACGGCACGCATTTGGCCGAGAATTTCAGCAGCTCTGAGAGTGTCAAGACAGATTTCGGATAAGCGAGTGATGTTATCCAGCATAAAATGGTGAAGGTTGTACAAACGGCTAAGATCATCAAACAAAGACAATTGGCCTTCGATCATCGCATTGTGCTGCCGGATAACCTGATGAGGAGTCAGCTTGCGATCCAGTATCTGCTTTTTAAGTCGCGGCCAGTGATCTACAAACGATTGCCATTGCGGTAACGTTTGCATTTCGGTGTTTTGTGCACCGAGAATAAATTGATCGATTTGTTGCTGCAGAAAGGTCAGCTTGCCGACCAGGGAAGCATTTCCAGCACAGACAGCACTGCTGGTGCCCCGATGTTGCTGAGATAAATCAATTAACTGTTTTAAATTAACCAGTTGAGAAATGGCAAATTCTGTACGTCGTTTATCACGGAAATTCAGGGTGAATTGTCTGGTAGCAGCAAAACATGCTGCTACCGATAATGCACCTGCAATGGTGGGGTTGACTATCATAGCCTGACTCTCAATTAGTCGTTGTTCCGATTATTCCCAGCTGAAAAGATAACCAGCCATTAAGCCTAAGGGAGAAATCAACACTAACAAAAGCAGCTTGAATAACTCTTTCATCAAATAGAAAAAATCAACTAAGTATCCCATTGTTGTGGCCTCCTTCTTTGTATGGCAACGACAACGATATTGCATAAGCTGTGCCAGAGATAAAATTATTATTTATCAGTAACTTAAAAATTCATCTTGTCACGTCATGCATTAAAATGGGCTGTAGTAAACGGACCATCGCTTATTTTTGGTGCGCCGAAGCAGAATTACAGATAAAAAAAAGCCAGCCCTGAAGGGCTGGCTTGGTACAACAAAGGCAGCTATGAAAAATCAACAGCCTCTAATACCGAGGAGATATCAGAACTTAACTTGTCCATAGACCCAGAACTTTTCAGTATCCACTAACGATGGAAATTCATCATCCGCTTGATAATCAGCGTATTTCACACCCACGGTGTAATGCTGGTTAAAGGTTTTCTCCAACAGAACATCCAGCTCATTACCGGCATCCAGACTGTCCTGGTCCGTTTCAAAGTCATGGTAGGAAACAATCAGTTTGGCTCCGAAAATCACATTGCCAACGACTGTTAAATAAGCATCTTTCAGTCCTTGTGCCGGAGTGTTCAGGAATTGATCGGCCCAGCCCTGAAACGCATGATTAGTGCCCAGGGGTGTTTTAAAACTGTCCGTTCCATCGCCTTCCTGCACTTCATAAGAGAGTTTGGCCATCCAGCCTTTATGCTTGGCACCCAGCTCTGCCAGATAATAATCCTGAGCATCCATGGTGCCGCTTTTATAATCACTTTGACGGGCATATTCGGCTGTATAAACCAGATTCCAGGCATCATTGATCGCAGGAGCACCACTGAGTCGCACACCCAATGTTTTAGAAGAGGTCGCTTCGGCATCTTCATATTCCAATAAATACCCATAGCCTTCCAGTTTGCCAAATGGTAAACCGCTGTATTGGGCATTAAGCAAATGAGCTTCAACATCAATTACGCCATTTCTGATAATCCCAGCATCACGATCATCCCCAAAAATAGTGTTTATTTTATTGACAAAAGCGTAACTCAGCCTGGTATCAGGTAAAGAAGTATTCTGAATCGAAAAAGCATCAAAGGTTTGATGATTCTGCCGCCATAACACATTACCAATATAACGATGGAATGGTGCATCTCGGTAGGTAATTTGCTGACGACCAAATTTCGCAACGGTATCAAAGCCCTGATAACTCAGATAAGCCTGATTGACTTCAGTACCATCCGGATCTGCCACTACTGAATATTCAGTCTCACCATTAGTGGTGCTATTGTAATTATCACCGCCCAGATCAGTAACATTCTCAAACTCAAGAAATGCACCAAAACCATTTAAACGGCCGGTTTCATACCCCAGGGTAGAACGCACGGTAAATGCATCGGCATCTTTCAGGTCGTTATCCTGTTCAACAGATTCATAACGGGCACGGGCAGAAAAACTGACCTTTCCGCCAGTCAGGGCTTCGATAAAGCTGTCTTGTTCGGCTGCAGCCGCTGTCATTGAAAATGTGCCAATGAAGCTCGCCATCAACGTCGTTGCAGTATATGTAGGTAATTTTGACATGATCCTTCCTTAATTTACGGGCCGCGAAAATACCTTCGGCGACCGAAATATCAAAAAAATAGAGATTGATTTGCCACGTCGTTATGGCTGCATACGCGCTGGGCGGTTCAGAGGGCAATGCATCATCGTAAATACACAACACTCGTCAATTTGTTCAGGCAGAAACAAGCTCTGCCCTGACAGCTGTCAGGAATTAGCCAACAACTGTTTTAATTCGGGAATGCAGGATCCACAGTTGGTCCCTGCTTTTAAACATCGGCCAATATCATCAACCGATTTGGCTTCACCTTTACGGATAGCGTCTTTAATGGTGGTTTCGCCAACACCGAAACAGGCACAAACCATTTTGCCTTTATCCTGCTGTCCCGGCCCTGGACGGCCTGCAAGCAGACTCTGCCGGGCAGCTCCATCCAGTGTTTCTTCTGAAAATAATTGAGATAGCCAGCCACGTTCTGGCAGATAATGGTCGGCAGCCAGAAACATCACAGTCTGTAACTGATTATCAACAATATTGGCAGCACGATAGCGGCCAGCTCGCTGGTCACTGAATTCGATCCATTCACCTTGCTGTTCTGTAATATTCTGAATCCACTCAAGTGGTTGCTCTACCCAGTTTTCACCAGCCAGTTCATAGCGCCAGAACTGCTGACCTTTGACTTTGACCCAATAGGCTGTTTCAGTGAGGCTCAATGGCTTGCGGGATAAAATAAAACCATGCCAGCGCGGCAAAAATGGACGTACATTCACCGGGGTATGTTTGGACTCGGGTTGACCGGAAATGGGATCGGTTAGGGGTGCGACCAATGTGTCAACACGTGCCTGTGAGGCAAACTGTCCATTCCAGTGAATAGGCACAAAGATGCTGCCCGGGCGTTGATCCTGAGTTAAATTCACCCTTCCGGTGAGTCGTCCCCATTTGCTTTCAACCTGGGCCAGAGCCTTGTTCTGGATCTGCCAGTGGCCGGCATCGACCGGGTGCATATCAATCATCGGTTCACTGATATGCGCATTTAATCTGGGTGCCCGTCCGGTGCGGGTCATGGTATGCCATTGATCACGGATACGGCCGGTGTTTAACACTAAAGGAAAGGTATCATCGACTTCGTTTTGCGGATAATGCGGATCAACCGCAATCATTCTGGCTTTACCGGAAGCGGTATAAAAATGATTATCGGTAAACATTCTCGCTGTGCCCTGAGGCGCATTTTCGGTCACTGGCCACTGAATGGGTTGCAACGATTCATATTCCTGCTCGGTGATATTGGCCAGAGCGCTAATATCAAAATCACGCTGTCCCTGATTTTCAAAGGCAGACAATCTGGCATGTTCACGAAAGACATCTACGGCCGTTTCAAACTGAAACTGTTCAGCAAAGCCCATACGTTTGCCGACTTCCTTGAGCATCCACCAATCGGCTTTAGCTTCACCGGGTGCTGGTAAAAAAGCCCGTTGATGACTGATACGTCTTTCAGAGTTGGTGACAGTGCCGTCTTTTTCGCCCCAACCAAGCGCCGGCAGCAGTACATCGGCAAATTCGGTGCAGTCAGTTTGCTTTTCAATTTCAGAAACAATGACCAATTCACATTTTTCCAACGCTCTCTTGACCTGATCAGCATCCGGGATGCTCACCACCGGGTTGGTGGCAATAATCCAGACAGCTTTGATGTCACCACGCTCTATCGCCTGAAACATCTCAATGGTTTTATGACCGGCAGTATTGGTTAAGCGATCGGTGTTCCAGAAACGTGACAAACGATCATGATGTTCTGGTTTTTCTATTTCCATATGAGCCGCCAGCTGATTACTCAAGCCACCGACTTCACGCCCGCCCATCGCATTGGGTTGACCAGTAATGGAAAACGGCCCCATACCGACTTTGCCAATCCGACCAGTGGCCAGGTGACAGTTGATAATGGCATTACATTTATCCGTGCCGCTGGTCGATTGATTAACGCCTTGAGAGAACAGGCTGATAGTTTTTTCAGTCGAGGCAAACAATTGATAAAACTTTGCTATATCGGCTTCAGATATTTCCGTCTGACGTGCCACTTGTGGAATATTGGCAGCGGTTTTTCCCGCCGAATCCAGTGATGAAGCAAAGCCTTCCACATATTGCTCAAGATAATGCCAGTCGATACAGTCATGCTGTTTGAGATAACTCAGCAAACCATTAAATAAAAACGCATCCGCACCGGGCCGTAATGGCAGATGCAAATCGGCGATATCGCAGGTGGCCGTTTTTCGGGGGTCAATCACTACCACTTTCATATTCGGCCGGTTTTGCTTGGCCTGAGTAATACGCTGAAACAGTACCGGATGACACCATGCAGTATTGGAACCGACAATCACCAACAGATCGGTTTGTTCGAGATCCTCATAGCTGCACGGCACCGTATCACTGCCAAATGCACGTTTATGCGCGGCCACAGCAGAAGACATGCATAAGCGCGAATTCGTCTCGATATTGCCACTGCCAATAAAGCCTTTCATCAGCTTGTTGGCCATATAGTAATCTTCGGTCAAAATTTGACCTGACACATAAAACGCCACGGCCTCCGGACCATGTTCATCAATGATCTGTTTAAACCGGTCACTGACATGGTTCAGTGCGTTATCCCAGTCAACCCGTTTGCCATTTACCTGTGGATACAACAAACGATTATCCAGACCGCCGGTTTCCCCTAAAGCAGAACCTTTTGAACACAAGCGTCCTAAATTAGCGGGATGGGACGGATCACCTTTTATGGCGACCGTACCATCGGTTTGCGGAGCAGCTAAAACGCCGCAGCCGACGCCACAATAGGGACAAGTTGTTTGTGTTGCGTGTTGTGCCAACAGTCAATCCTCAGAGTGCAATGTAAATCAGGCCGTCTTCGACTTTGGTATCAAATGAACGGGTGCAACCTTCGTCTGGACCAGTGGCCTCACCGCTGCTTAAATCAATCACCCAGTTATGTAATGGGCAGGCTACACGCTTATCGTAAACAATCCCCTGGGATAACGGACCTTTTTTATGCGGGCATTGATCAAATAAGGCAAAGACCTCATCACCACTGGTCCGAAAAATCGCCACATCCCCATCCGGCGTTGTCATCACTCGTGAGCCTTTTTGCGGTACGCTTTCTACCGGTCCTACTTCAGTCCAATTTTGCATCTGTTGTTAACCTACTTGCTTGATGGGAATATAGTTTTCGCGCTGTTTGGCCGCATGTTCCGCCCAGGGATCGCCCTGCGATTTTTCCTGTGACTCGTAAAACCGCTGTGCCAGAACTTTGCGGTTGTCATGATCATCAACCACTTTGGCCTGAACGCTTTTCAGTCCCACCCGTTCAATCCACGGTGCGGTACGTTCCAGATAATGGGCATCTTCACGATAAAGCTGCATAAAGGCTGCACAGTATTCCATCGCTTCTTCTTCAGTAGCGACTTTGCACAGGAAATCGGTCGCACGAACTTTGATACCACCGTTACCACCGACATGCAGTTCGTAGCCTGAATCAACACAGACAATACCGAAATCCTTGATGGTGGCTTCAGCACAGTTACGCGGACAACCTGATACAGCAATTTTGAATTTATGCGGTGTCCAAGAACCCCAGGTCATTTTTTCAACCTTGATGCCCAAGCCGGTGGAGTCCTGAGTACCGAAACGACACCATTCTGAACCCACACAGGTTTTCACGGTACGTAATGATTTACCGTAAGCATGACCTGAAACAAAGCCGGCTTCACTGAGATCAGCCCACATTTTCGGCAGATCATCTTTTTTCACACCAAGCAAATCGATGCGCTGACCGCCAGTGATTTTTACGGTGGGTACTTTATATTTATCCGAGATATCGGCAATAGCACGTAACTCATTGGCGTTGGTTACCCCACCCCAAATCCGTGGCACCACTGAATAGGTACCATCCTTCTGGATATTGGCATGAACCCGCTCGTTGATAAAACGTGACTGAGGATCATCTTGATAGTCTGGCCAAGTGCTCAGCAGATAATAGTTTAATGCTGGACGGCATGAGTGGCAGCCATCAGCATTTTTCCATTCCAGGGCGACCATCAGATCAGAAATGGTTTTCAAACCTTGTTCTTTAATGGCGTTTTTCACTTCGCCATGACTCATGCTGGTGCAACCACACATGGGTTTTTTACTTGGCGTATCGTTAAAGTCACTGCCCAGCGTCGATGCCAGTAATTGCTCAACCAGACCGGTACAGGAACCGCACGATGCAGAAGCTTTGGTATGAGATTTGACTTCATCAAGAGTAAACAGGCTGTGTTTACTGATGGCTTTAACGATATCGCCTTTGCAAACACCGTTACAGCCACAAATTTCGGCATCATCAGGCAATCCATCGACAGAATTGGTCGCACCATGGCCAGAGTCACCAATATGGTGCTGACCAAACAGCATATTCTCACGGATACTGGACACATCAGTGCCATCACGCATCAACTGGAAGTACCATGCCCCATCCACGGTATCACCGTATAAAACCGCACCTATCAGCTTGTCATCCTGAATGACCAGCTTTTTATAGATATGACGGGCAGCATCTTTGAACACCAGATCTTCAGTACTTTCATCGCCTATAAAGTTACCTGCAGAAAATAAATCAATGCCGGTAACTTTCAGTTTGGTCGAGGTAATGGAGCTGACATAACGTGCAATACCCATTTGAGCCAGATGGTTGGCACAGACTTTAGCCTGTTCAAATAACGGGGCCACCAGACCAAAGGTTGAACCACGATGCTGTACACATTCCCCCACTGCATAAACTTTAGGATCAAAGGTCTGCATGGTGTCATCTACCACAATACCGCGTTCACAATGAATTCCGGCAGATTGTGCCAGTTCAATATTAGGACGAATACCGACCGCCATCACAACTAAGTCAGTATCGATTTCTGTGCCATTTTTAAAGACGACTTTTTCAACCCGTTTTTTGCCTTCAATCGCAGCCGTTTCATGCGACATCAGGAAATTAAGCCCTTTGGCTTCCAACTCATGCAACATTAAATCCGAAGCAGGTTTATCCAATTGCTGATTCATCAACACATCAGCAATATGCACCACGGTGACTTCCATCCCCTGAATCATCAAACCATTGGCTGCTTCCAAACCAAGTAAGCCACCACCGATAACAACGGCTTTTTTATGGGATTTGGCAGTTTCCAGCATGGTATCGACATCAGCAATATCGCGGAAACTGATAACGCCAGGCAAATCACGACCGGGTAAGGGCAACATGAATGGGCGAGAACCGGTGGCCAGCAATAAACGATCATATTCAAAGACTTCGCCTTCTGCGGTTTCCAGTTGGCGTTTTACACGATTGATATGGGTAATTTTTTTACCGGCATGCAAGGTAATGCCATTGTCGATATACCATTGCCGATCGTTGATCATGATCTGATCGATGGTTTTATCGCCTGCCAGCACAGGTGAAAGCATAATACGGTTGTAGTTACCGTAAGGCTCATCACCAAAAACGGTAATGTCGTATTTTTCAGGTGCTAACTTGAGTAATTCTTCCAGTGTTCGCACACCGGCCATACCATTACCTATCAGCACTAATTTTTCTTTCATGGATCGCTCCTGCATTTCGATTAAATATGCTTGAGCAAGCACTGTGCCAACAGGTAACTTATTAATTTAATTACACATTAATTTTAAACAGGTAAGTAACATGCGACTTTGTGGTGCAAAACGGTGCACTACGCACAAAGATGGTGAATTAGGGCCAGTTTATCTTTCAGAAACACCTCTGTTGTCATAGAAAGCTCAACAAGCCCTAATAAACCGTAATACGATTACGGCCTTTATTTTTGGACTCATACAGGGCGTGATCACAACGTTCAATCAGATCATCCATGCTTTCTCCCAGTTGAAACTCTGTCACACCGGCACTGATGGTTACGCTGATACTGTCATCTTTAACCCGGATCTTATGCTCGCTGACAGCTTCGCGAATCGTTTCTGCCACCCGTGCTGCATGTTGTTGATCACAGTTTTCTAACAATAATAAAAACTCTTCACCACCCCAGCGACACAAAACGTCTACATCTCTCACTTTTTGTTTTATCAGCCGAGACACCGATTTGAGCACCTGATCACCAAACTGGTGACCGTATTTATCGTTGACCAATTTAAAATGATCAATATCCAGCACGATCATTGATAAAGACCAATCCTTACGTAACGCAGTTTTTTGCGCTTTATTAAAGACCCAGTCGAATACCTGTCTGCTGGTCGCCCCGGTGAGTTTATCTTTAGTCGCCATCAATTCAAGACGACGCTGGTAGCCCCGGATAGTGAAATGGGCAAGCATTAATACACAGATACTGATAGCCAGAGAAACCGCAATATTGATCCATAACGCCGTTTCAATCCGGTCAGCGGCGGGATCGTTGATTTGCTCGACGATCAAAAACCAGTCAAATTCGGGAACCAAACGACTGTTTAAATAGATAGTGTTACCGTTTTTCGCCGCATAACTCACCGACGCACTCGGATTACTGAGGATCTGTATAAATAATTGATCTAAACCGGTTTTGTTTTGCAGGTAGATATCATCTTGAAACTGACTGCTTCGCAGCGTAATTTCACCCTGACGATCAACAAAATAGATTTCCCGTCCATAGCGTCGCTGATAGTTTTCAATCAGTTGAGCCACTGACTCCATCGACAGGCCAACACCGGTAACCCCGACTAACTCACCTTGTTGATTCAGAACGCGATAATTAACAAAAATGCTCATACGATTGGGTTCGGCGGTATCCCAATCTATATTGATATCGTAATCGGTAGTGATTTTTCGTGTGGTGAAATACCAGCTGTCCGCCGGATCTGACTCATCAACCTGTTTGATAATGCCCTTGGGATGATAATAATTGCGCGTTTTTTCAGAGACAAAAAAAGCGGTAATCGTATTGTATTTTCGTTGTATCTGCGCCAGATATTCGGCTAAACGCTGGGGATCCTGTTCACCATTCTCAGCCCAGTTAATCATAAAAGTATCATTCGCCATCAATGATGAGATTAACAATGGCTGCAACAGGTCACGCTGAATTTCGGAGTAGATGTTATCACTGGTCAGCGGCAGCATTTGTTTTTGCAGCTGGTCACTGGTGGAATCCCGCGCCACAAAGTAGCCAATCAGACTGGTGGCCATAAATCCCAGCAAAACCAGCGCGCTGATTGTCAGCGTGAAAATTCTCTTCCGATTTTGCATTCCGGCCAGCCTGTTATTAAACAAAGTTTTTAATCATAGTGAATTTGGAGTAAGGATCCTAGTGGCTATTGCTCTTTCATCCCCATTTCTATTGCAATCAGCCCAAGGCTTGTTGTTCTTTCAGAGGCTGACCAAAGCGACAATGGCCCTAATTTTTTGTTAAGGCCTGCAAATTGTCCGCATTCAACTCAGCTGGCTGCATTTGCATTAGTTTGGCATGAACAAATTGATGCATATCCTGATAACGTGTTCTGAGCGATTGGAAATTCTGCATGGCCGTTTGTTTTTTACCGGCTTGATAGAGTTTAATCGTCATGGTTAACAGATGATGAAAACTTCGATATTTTTCTTTTAGAATTTGCAGACATTCTTTATCAATAAGTTGGAGATTTTCTGTTCGCTCCAACCAGACACCACAATGCGATTGTTTAATTGAGAGAATTGGCCACAGTTCAAGTTCTTCGGGGTCCACATCAAAACGCTGTTCAAGGCTTTCCAGGCTTAATTCCAGATACAAATAAAATAGGTTTAACTGTGTCCATTTCAAATGCTGGCGATGATAGCGATAACTGAACCATTCTTCAGGCAATTCAAATTGTTGCTTCCAATGCGTTAATTCCGTCACTGGCATCGGTTTGGCAATCACATACCCCTGAGCCAGTTCACAGCCCATTGATAGCAAAATCTGACCATGGCGCAGTGACTCCACGCCTTCTGCAATGACCTCCAAATCAAATGATCTGGCCAATGCAATAACACCTTCTACAATTTTGCAGTCATCCACATCATTTAACATGTTCCGCACAAATGTCTGATCAATTTTTACCGCAGATACTGGCAAAGTCCTGATGTGGCTCAGTGATGAATATCCTGTACCAAAATCATCCAGTACTGTTGCAATAGAGAATTCATCCTTGCAACGACGGACCACATCAACGATCAGACTGAGATCATCCAGAGCGTGACTTTCCAGAATCTCAAATTGGAAATACTGTAAATCCACTGCTGGAAACTCATCAACGATCTCGCCAAGTCTCTTTAAAAAACCATTACTTCCAAGATGATAGGCCGACAGGTTGATGCTGATATTCCATTGTTTAGAGTCGGCCTGCCATTGTTGTAAATAACTCAACGCCTGACGAATGACCCACTCACCTAACTGAATTTCCAACGATGTGCCGTTAATTAAAGGCAAAAACTGTTGCGGAAACACCAGTCCGTTTTCAGGTTGCAACCAGCGAATCAGTGCTTCGTATCCGACCACTTCCCCACTGCACATATTGATTTTTGGCTGCATGTGTAACTGAAACTGGTTTTCACTCAAAGCCCGGCGAATAGCATAAAGCTGCTCGGTTTTTTCATCACGCCAGGCTTCGTTCCCTGTTTCATACATGCGAAAGGTTTTCTTACCGTCCAGTTTTGCTTTATACAGCGTTTGATCAGCGTGCTCGATCAGGGTTTGCATCGACCCCTGATCAAATGGATAAACGGTATAACCAATTGAGGCACTGATGCGGATGGTATTGTGCTCAC
>NZ_DFTU01000016.1:32312-33151 GCF_002379485.1 Methylophaga sp. UBA4204
ATTGTGCTCAATCAGATAGGGTCGGCTTAGCTCTTCAGTTAATCGGTGCAGCAACAGTTCGCAATCCTGACGGTTTTTGATTTCACCAAGCAACATGACAAACTCATCGCCACCATAACGGGAAACGGTATCATCCTGTCGCAACATGCTCTTGATACGCTGCGCGACTTCAATCAGTAATTCATCACCGGCGTTATGTCCCAACTCATCATTAACAGGTTTAAAGTTATCCAGATCCAGAAAACATACTGCTAATAATGTTTGCGTACGATTACTATGGGCGATGGCCTGTTCAAAGCGATCCACCAGCAGATTTCGATTAGGTAAAGCGGTTAACGCATCATAATGCGCCAGTCGCTCCAGTTCGGCCTGATGCTGCTTTAACATGGTGATATCAGAAACCAGTCCCAAATGAAACATCTCACCCGTCTGCGGATCAGTGGTGCGATGAATCGTCAGCACTTCAGCATAAAATGACCCGTCTTTTTTACGGTTCCACACCTCACCCGACCAATAACCGTTATCTGACAGGCTTTGCCACATTGTGCTGTAAAAGGCTTTACTTTGTTTGCCGGAGCTTAGAATATTGGGTTGTTGGCCGATTAATTCGTCTCTGCTATAACCGGTGATGGAACATAATGTATCGTTTACATCAACAATGATATTATCGGCATTGGTAATAATGATGCCTTCATGTACTCGATCAAACAGCATTTCCAAAAGAGAGTGTCTTTGTTGCTTCAGTAAGGCGCTCACCGGAAATATCCTTATAAAAACCATAAAATCAATAGGGTTTTTAGCATAGCCTTTATGACCTAGGCAAGTTTTCCTTTCAATAT
>NZ_DFTU01000022.1:0-3229 GCF_002379485.1 Methylophaga sp. UBA4204
ATTATCCACGATGTGTTCTTTAATGGTGAACCAATTGATTTGCCTAAAACACCTCATGAACCACCGCGTTTTATGAAAATACCCGTCGATATTCTGGTGGTGTTATGTCTCATTGTTGGGGTAGCCCCCATGTTATTGATTGGGCCGATTCTGTCTGTAGCGGTTGCCGCTAGTCTGCAGGCCCCGGCTCCGGAATTCAGTCTGGCCATCTGGCATGGCTTTAACTTGCCATTGATGATGAGCTTTATTGCCCTGGTGTTAGGGGTGGCGGTTTATACCGTACGACATCGTCTGTTTGCCTGGCATGACAGATGTTTACACGGGATTGAAGGTAAAGCCGTGTTTGACTGGCTGCAGTGGAAAACCATCCGGTTTGCCAAAAAAGTAACCGATTATTTTGATCAAACTACCTTACAACCTTCCGTGAGCTGGGTGATTGGCGGTGCATTGGTGCTCAGCATCCTGACGTTCTTCCAGTTTAACTCACCATTATTCGGTGACAGAACTTTAATGGAAGCCGATGTCATCACCATTCTGATGGCATTGACGTTGATTGTGGCCAGCCTGTTAACAGTCGTTTTGCATCATCAGCGCCTGACTTCTCTGATTAGTATCGGCGTGGTCGGTCTGGTGGTAGCGTTAGGATTTGTGAAATTCTCAGCCCCGGATTTGGCTCTGACCCAACTTTCTGTTGAGGTGGTGACCATCGTGTTGCTGCTGTTAGCGTTATTCTTTTTGCCACAGCACACCCCTCAGGAACGTAGCTATATCCGTTTAAGCCGTGATGGGATTATTTCCATTTCTGCCGCTGTTGCGGTATTCCTGTTGACCATGGCTGTATTGAGTCGTGAATATACCTCCATTGCCAATTTCTTTATAGAGAATGCCAAACCGGGTGGTGGTGGTACCAATGTGGTCAATGTGATTCTGGTTGATTTCCGTGGTTTTGATACCTTAGGTGAAATAGTCGTGCTGGCATTGGCCGGTCTCGGGGTCTTTGCCATGCTGGAAGGACTCAAGCTTGCTGCACCAGCAAAAGATGTTGAAGGACTGGAATGGAGTCATGACCCACACCCACCGATTATGCAGACTCTGACCCGGCTGCTGTTCCCATTAATGCTGATGGTTGCAGTGTATATATTCCTTCGTGGTCACAACCTGCCTGGCGGAGGATTTATCGCCGGCCTGATTGCTTCGGTTGCATTGATTTCACAATATCTTGCTAACGGTATCGACTGGACCAATGAGCGGTTGCGGACCGATATGCATCGGGTAATGTGGCTGGGTCTATTGATCGCTACCGGTACAGGTGTCGTTTCCATGTTACTGAGCTATCCATTCCTGACATCTGCGTTTACCTATCTGAACTGGCCCGTAGTGGGTAAATTTGAAGTGGCCAGTGCCATAGCCTTTGACTTAGGGGTATTTCTGGTGGTGGTTGGCGCCACCGTTATGATTCTGGTTGAGCTTGGCAAACTGAGTCATGCTGCACATTTCATCAATGTTGAGGATATCAAGTAATGGAGTGGCTAATTGCCAGTGTCATTTCCGTGATGACAGGTTGCGGAGTGTATCTCACACTTAGAGCAAGAACCTTTCCGGTAGTACTGGGATTGACTCTGCTTGCCTATGCAGTAAACGTCTTTCTATTTAGCATGGGGCGTTTGCAAATCGGCATCCCGGCCGTTATTGATCCTGCCGCTGCAGCTTACACCGATCCCCTGCCTCAAGCTTTGGTATTAACAGCTATCGTAATTGCATTTGGTATGACGGCTTTCCTCATCGTACTGGCCCTAAAAGCCCGTAGCGAGCTGGGTAATGATCATGTTGATGGCTTGCATCGCTCAGATGATGAACTGAAAGCCACTAAACATAACACTACAAAGACAGAAACTGAACGGAGCCAATCATGAGTCCGTTTACTATTTTGCCGGTTTTATTGCCGTTAATTGGCGGCATCCTGATGCTGATGGCTCGTCCCATAGGCATTGATACACAACGTATTTTAAGTCTGATTTTAACTACTCTGTTGGTGGGTGTGAGCCTTGTCAGCTTCCAACTGGCCAACAGCGAGATTTATCAAGTCGTGCTGCTTGGCAACTGGCAAGCGCCTTTTGGCATTGTCATTGTGCTGGATCGCCTATCGGCACTGATGTTGTTGCTGACCTCCCTTCTGGCGTTGGGCGCGTTATGGTATGCGATTCGTAACGATACCGATAAACAGGGTCAGCATTTTCATGTGTTATTCCAGTTGCAACTGTTCGGCCTGAACGGTGCATTTATGACGGGCGACGTATTTAACCTGTTTGTATTTTTTGAAGTGCTACTGATCGCCTCTTATGGCTTATTACTCCATGGCGGGGGGCGTTTAAGAACCCGTGCAGGTCTGCATTACGTGGTGATCAATCTGGTAGGTTCAACTTTATTCCTGTTCGCTGTTGGCACGCTTTACGGCATTCTGGGGACTTTGAATATTGCTGATATGGCCATCGCCGTGCGAAACGTATCAGAGGCGGATCAAGGCATCGTTGCCACCGCGGCCGTCTTGTTACTGGTGGTCTTTGGTATTAAAGCTGCCATGTTTCCGCTATATCTGTGGTTACCCGGCGCTTATGCCTATACCTCTGCTCCAGTCGCAGCATTATTTGCGATTATGACCAAGGTTGGTCTTTACGCCATTATCCGGGTCCATGGCACGATCTTCGGCGAAGAAGCCGGTGATTTAGCGTTTGTGCATATTGAATGGGTATTGCTACTCGGTTTAATAACATTGGCTCTGGCCGCTTTGGGTGTGCTGGCCGCACGTGCATTACGTCGTCAGGTCGCCTATTTGATACTAGCGTCAGTCGCTACCTTAATGGTTGCCATCGGTATCAATAATGAAGCCGCCCTTGCTGCCGCTTTGTATTACTTAATCCATTCCACCATGCTTGGTGCAGCAATGTTCCTGATAGCCGATGTGATTATGAAAGGCCGTGGCATTTATTCCGATTCGTTTACCAAAGCCATTCCGATTGATCGGCCAATAATCGTCGGTTCAGTGTTTATGCTGTTAGGTATCGCCTTAACCGGTATGCCACCGTTATCGGGTTTTTTCGGTAAGGTGATGATTTTACATTCTGCTCTTAACCATCCTTGGTTTGCAGCCATTTTGAGCGTGATATTAACTGCCGGTTTAGTGATGATCATAGCGGTAGTCCGTTCGGGTTCATTATTGTTTTACAGTGTG
>NZ_DFTU01000022.1:3378-5073 GCF_002379485.1 Methylophaga sp. UBA4204
TATTGTTTTACAGTGTGCAAAAGGAAGAAGGTCAAAAAACCAGTCCTTTAAATAAGTCGGCTTTCGTGGCTGTTTTCCTGCTGATGCTGGTCAGTCCATTAATGGTAATGTTTGCTAAACCTTTAACTGATATGACCACTCAGATTGCTGGACAGTTATTCAACGGTCAGGCATATATTGATGCTGTATTAAGTACAGTTCCATATGGAGGAGATAACAGCAAATGATTCTTCAGCGACTATTTCCCCATCCATTCCTCACGCTGATTTTGGGGGGTATCTGGTTATTATTGAATAACACCATCAGCCCTGGTCATATCGTGCTGGGCGCAGTGTTGGCAATTTTAATTCCGTGGCTGACCTCCAGTTACTGGCCTGAAAAAATCAGTATTCGGCACCCATGGATGTTATTGCTCTATGTGCTTAGAGTATTGTATGAAATTCTGGTAGCCAACGCCGTCGTAGCCAAATTGATCCTGGGGCCTCAAAAGAATTTAAAACCGGGCTTCCTGCATTATGAACTGAAATTAACCAGTTCTGTCGGCATCGGGCTGTTAGCCAATACCATTTCTTTAACACCAGGAACTGTCAGTTGTGATCTCTCAAAAGATCGCCGCTATTTATTGATTCATGCGCTACATATTGATGACGTTGAAGCGATCAAAACTGATATTCATCGAAAATTCGAGAAGCCATTGCTGGAGATATTTGTCACATGCTAAATCTGGCCTTATCACTCGCATTCATCATGGTCGGTTTAGCGATTTTGCTAAGCTTTATCCGGCTGATTATTGGTCCGAATACACCAGACCGAATCCTGGCTTTGGATACCTTATACATCAACTCCATTGCATTGCTGATTCTGCTGGGTATAAACCTGCAAAGTGCTCTGTATTTTGAAGCGGCTTTATTAATCGCCGTAATGGGTTTTATGGGTACGCTCGCGCTAAGCAAATATCTGCTGCGCGGCGATATCATGGAATAGAGGCAATTATGCTTGAATGGGTCTTAGCTATCTTGATTTTAATAGGTGCGTTTTTCACGCTGGTGGGTTCAATCGGCCTGTACAAACTATCCGATTTTTATATGCGCTTGCATGGCC
Source organism: Methylophaga sp. UBA4204 (assembly GCF_002379485.1). Lineage (NCBI taxonomy): Bacteria > Pseudomonadati > Pseudomonadota > Gammaproteobacteria > Thiotrichales > Piscirickettsiaceae > Methylophaga > Methylophaga sp. UBA4204. The sequence continues at coordinate 4,480 of NZ_DFTU01000022.1, forward strand.
CGACCAAGGCCAGCACACTTGGCGTGGGAGCTATTCTGATTGCCTCGGCAATTCATTTCAGTTTTAAAACAGATGGTGTCAGCTTGCATGAAATCCTGGTGACGCTTTTTCTCTTTATTACTGCACCGGTAAGCGCACATCTGATGGCAAAAGCTGCCATTCATATCAAAGTTAAACAGGTGGAACGTACCCGCCAGTTGGAAAAATAAATTGACCGAAGTTGAACCACGTAAGCCCCAAATCTGGGTTGATGCCGATGCCTGCCCGGTGGTAATAAAAGAAATCCTCTATCGTGCTGCTACCCGAACAGAAACCCAAACCACTTTTATTGCCAATCATAGCTTAAGATTACCGCCCTCACCTTTTCTCAAATTCCAGCAGGTGCAATCCGGTTTTGATGTCGCGGACAATGAAATTGTCGAACGTCTGATGAAAGGTGATTTAGTCATCACCGCCGATATCCCGCTTGCCGCCGAAGCGATTGAAAAAGGCGCATTGGCTTTAAACCCAAGAGGTGAACTGTATACTACAGACACTATCAGCGCCCGACTGACCATGCGTAATTTTATGGAAACCATGCGTAGCAGCGGCGTG
>NZ_DFTU01000022.1:5136-6706 GCF_002379485.1 Methylophaga sp. UBA4204
GAAACCATGCGTAGCAGCGGCGAACAGATGGGCGGCCCAGCGGCTTTTAATCAACGTGATCGACAAGCGTTTGGTAATCAACTGGATAAGTGGTTACAAAAGGCAAAGCGTTAAGTCGGAATTCTCCCTGCTATCAAATAGTCTTACTTTTGATGTCACTAGAGGTAAACAACATGAGCAATAAATCTAAATCTACTCAGGCGAAAAGTCCTAACGGCCCGGAAAATGCTGTGGACGACAGCACCATTTCGCCAAAAAGCTCAGTTGAAGTCAGTGACAAAGCAAAAACTAAAAAAGATAAACCGAGAAACGAACGTGATTTGATACTGAATCATGAAGATGCGCAGGCCGCCAGCCCTGATGATATGGCTGCCTGTGGCGAAGAAGATGTAGGTGCCGGTCTGGAATTTTTAGTGACACGCAACGATCATGATAAGTAAGTACTGATCGAACATTTTTTCTCCACTCCACACTTTTTCACTGGCCTTACATCAATCATTTACTCAGCATCCTGAGTAGCAATACCATTCATTGTGCTTCCTGACTTACAGCTCACTTGCGATGTTTTATTTTAATCAATAGAATGATATTGATTCTCATTACCAAATAGCATTCAGGAGCTTTTCGTGAGCAGTGCCCAATCTGTCATCCACCATCATGTACAGGTGCTGTATAGCGAACATCATAACTGGCTGAAAGGCTGGTTATCCCAGCGATTGGGCAATAGCACTGAAGCCGCTGATCTGACTCAGGATACGTTTCTCCGTCTCCTTGGTTTGCCCTCATCGCGCCACTTTTCCAGCAGCGATCAGGCGCGCAGTTATTTACGAGCTACCGCCAAAAACCTCTGTATCGACCTCTGGCGTCGAAAGGAAATTGAAAAAGCCTGGCACGATACACTTTCCAGCTATCCGGAAGAAACCGCGCCCTCAGCAGAAAGGCAGGTGGCCGTGCTGGAAGCCCTGGAAGAAATTAATCTGATGTTGAGTGAGCTTCCAGCCAAAGCCGCCAAAGCATTTCTTTTAGCTGTAGTGTGCCAGATGACAGATGCCGAAACAGCCGTTCAACTGGGTGTATCGGATCGCATGGTGCGTAAATATGTGGCTAAGGCCATGTTGGCCTGCCTGAAACTACAAGCCTCGCAAACAACTCGCGAACTCATTTCTGAACCACAATCATAAAATGGTTGAACCTTCTCATAAGACGTTGGAAGAAGCCGCCGAATGGTTTGCCATTCTTCGTGATGGTCAAGCCAGTAATGACCACAAGTCCGGCTGGCGTAAATGGCTTGATGCCAAACCTGAGAATAAAACCGCCTGGCTTTACGTGGAAAAAATCAGCCAGGGTTTCCAGCCCTTACAGCAAACACCCGACCCGCATAGCACAGCTGACAATCTATACAATGCCAATCAACGATTACGTCAACGCCGCCGACTTCTCAGTGGCATGGCCAGTATTGCTGTGATTGGTTTAGCAGGTCATTTCAGCTGGAATAGAAAATGGCTGCCTGACAGTGTGATGGCATTGGCTGCTGACTACCACACCAGTGTCGGACAACAAACTGATATCA
>NZ_DFTU01000022.1:6890-11032 GCF_002379485.1 Methylophaga sp. UBA4204
CAAAGACGCATTGAGTTACTCCATGGTGAGATCTTTATCGAGACAGCAAAAGATGTCAGAAGATCATTCGTTGTAGATACGGTGCATGGAAGATTAACGGCGCTCGGAACACAGTTTAACGTGATGAATCAGCAACAGGATATCGAGCTTACCGTCTATGACGGTTCAGTGTCTGTTCATACCAATAACGACCACTATGTTGAACTTCAAGCAGGTGAAACCAGCCGTTTTAATGAAAGCCAGATAATGCCAAAACAAAATGCTGTAACTGCCCGACAGGCCTGGAGGCAGGGATTGTTAGTCGCAGAAGATATGACACTGCAGGAGCTAATTGCCGAGCTTAACCGTTATCAATATGGCTATATCAATATCTCTGATGAGGTTGCTCAGCTGAAAGTGTATGGCAGTTTCCCGCTAGCGGATACTGAACGTGTTTTGGCAATGCTCACCAGCGTTTTGCCCATACAGGCACGTCAGGTGTTTCCAGGGTGGATCATTCTGGAACCAATCCAGAGTTAAATTTCAATTTAATCAAATACCTACAGATTGTTTTCGTTTTATTTCAAATTATGGTTCCGGGTCTACACGCCTCATCCGTTTATATCTGTATCAACACTAAACTCGATGAGGTAAAACAATGGTGAAACCACAACGCCACACACAACCGGGTAAAAACCGATTTAAGCCACTGGCACTTTCGATCCATCTTATTGCTGCTGCCAGCATGGGGACGTTGCTGACACTACCTGCTGCACAGGCAGAAACAACTCAGTCAGTGGCTCAAGCCACGCAACAATTTAATATCCCCGCCGGATCACTAAGCCAGGTACTGGCCCGCTTATCTGCTCAGGCAGGAATCTATCTTGTGGGTGCTTCGGAATTAGCCAGCGGCAAGAGCAGTGATGGATTGCAAGGCAGCTATACCGTTGAAAATGCACTAAGCCATATTCTCAACGGCAGTGGTCTGGTCGCGGTGGCTCAGGGTGACAAAAGTTACGCTTTGCATAAAGCCAATCAGGATGATCAAAGCGTCACTTTATCGACCTTGCAGGTACAAGGTCTGGGTATGAATGGCTCTGCCGCCAATGCCTATCGGGTGGGTGATGTTTTCGCTGGAGCACTGGGAAACCTGTCAAAGCAAAATACGCCATTTACCATTGAAACTTACTCTGAAGATTACATTGCTAATCTGCAGGCACGTTCGCTGGGTGAGTTAACCAAATTTGATGCCGCTATCAGCCTCTCATCGAATAATTTGATAACGGAAAATAACGCATTTTCGATTCGCGGCATCAACCCGGATTTCGATACCGGACAGAAACTCGATGGAATGAATTTCCGCAGCCGTGCCAAAGACCTCCCTCTGGAACACCTTGAACGCGTAGAGATTCTGAAAGGTGCGGGCGGTTTCCTCTATGGATTTGGAGCTCCGGGCGGCATCATCAATTATGTGCTTAAACGGCCCACTGAAGAATTCGAAGCCAGTGTTTCCACGCAAATAATGGATAGCGGATTGCTAATGGCACACGGTGATGTCGGCGGTCGTGTCGGTCCAGATGGTATATTTGGTTACCGCGTTAATGTGGTCAGTGAGGCTGGTGACACCTATGTCGATGACGGTGAGTCCTACCGTAAATCAGCCTCTGTTGCCGTCGATTTACGTATTACGCCGGATCTGACCTGGCAGGCAGATGCACTGATATCTGAGCGTAAAAGCTATGGTGGTTATTTTTCAATTAGTCCTACTGACACAGTCGGCAGTGTTATAGATCCAATTGATGGTGATAAACGTCTTACACCAGACTGGACCCGTTACGAATCAGAACACATGACCACTGGCACTGATTTAATCTGGCAGCTGAACGATAACTGGAACAACAAGCTCTCCTATCGTTACTCCACCAGCTACCGCAACCCGCTGATGCCCATTTTGTACGTGGATGGCGATGGCAACTATTCCGCTACGCTCTTCAATTACAACAATTTATTTAAAAGCTACCATACACAAAATGTACTAAGTGGTGTCATTGAAACCGGCTCCGTTACCCATAACGTAGTTGCAGGCTTATCACATACCCGCACCGTTTCAGGTAATAGCACCGGTATCGGCCAGTTTCGGATTCCGTTGGGTTCAGGTAATTTGTCTTCACCTGTCGAATTTGAACGTCCGGTCGGACATCTTGATAAGGAAGATGCCACGTTTAATTATTATTCCAGAGTTACACGTAAAGAGGTATTTCTTTCCGATACCTTGAATGTCGGTGACAGTTGGGACTTTATTCTGGGAGCACGTTACGGCAGTATTGAAGATAAATATGGCGATTACAAAGAAAATGAAATCACACCTTCCATCGCAGCTATTTATCGGCCCGTCGAATGGATATCACTTTACGCAAGTTATGTTGAAGCCCTTGAACAAGGGGCGACAGCGCCGAATACCGCGCCCAATGCTGGTGAAGTCTTTGACCCGTTGGTCAGTAAACAATACGAGACCGGCATCAAGGTAGATTACGATAACTGGTCAGCCAATCTTGCGATATTCAAACTGCAAAAAGGGCTCACACATGAGGATGAGAATGATGTCTTCAGTCAGGACGGTGAAGCGCATTACGAAGGACTTGAACTCTCCACACAAGCCAAAATCAATCAACAATGGCTAGTTGGTGCCAGTGCAATGTGGCTGGATGCCACCAACCGAAAAACTACTGATAAAAGTCTGGAAGGAAACCCCGTTCATGGTGTCGCTGATAAACAATTTCGTTTATACAGTGAATATCAGGTGCCCAATAAACAGCTGACCTTCACCGGCGGCGCGCAATATACCAGCCAACGACCGCTGGATACGGCAAACCAATGGCATGTCGGGTCAGTGACGTTGTTTGATTTGGGCGCTCGCTATGAAATTGAGCTCAACAAACAACTACTGACACTGCGGCTGAACGTTGAGAACCTGACAGATAAAGCCTATTGGCTAACCTCTGCAGGCAGCTCCAGTATTGCTCAAGGTGCACCTCGTACCATCAAATTGGGAGCCCAACTAGACTTTTAATATTTACAAATAGCCCGGCAGTAATTCACTGCCGGGACTTTCTGCATAAAATGAAAAAAGCATAAATCTATCCTGCTTTGCTTTTTTTAAACATGACCGACAAGCGTTTGGTATTTAACTGATAAATGGTTTTAGCAAAAGCTTGAGTTTTCTCACGGTTCCCGGCTGAACATCATTCATCCTAATCAAGTTTGCTGTATCCTGCCTTGAATTTGTGTAAAAAATAATCAAAATAGTGGCTTGTTGTGTTTACACGCAGCAAGCTGTTTTCGTTCAGGAACCCCCATGTTTTTCAAAAGAGCCCTATTACCGATTTCATCGTTGTTCTTCTCGATCTCGCTGTTAGCAACGGGTTACGGTTTATTGATGACATTCATTGGCATATTTCTTAAACAGGAAGGTCTCAATGAGGGCGCCATCGGCTTAATCAATTCCGCTTTTTTCCTGGGCGCGATGTTAGCCGCAATTTTCAGTCAAAAACTCATCGTTACCGTAGGTCACGCACGTAGTTTTTCGGCTTTTTCTGCGATTATGGTCATGGCATTTTTAGGGCACGCCTTATGGTTTGATCCCTGGTTTTGGGCCACATTACGTTTGGTATCCGGTTTTGCCTTTTACGCCATGCTGATCGTATTAGAAAGTTGGCTCAATGAAAAAAGCTCCTCTGAAGACCGCGGCAAAATCCTCGCAATATACACCATCGTATTCTTCCTGGCATTGGCATTAGGTCAATTGCTATTAATACTGGAGATGTCATCCAATACGATTTTCATTCTGGGTTCCATTCTGGTGCTCTGGTCGCTGGTATTGGTCGCGGTGACACGTGTCACGCAACCTGTATTAAAGCCCTTTGAACGTTACAGCATGCCAAAATTATTATCTATAGCCCCTTTGGCATTGGTGGGGAGCTTTATTGGTGGAGTGTTTGTTGGCGCGTTTTACACCATGCTACCGCTGTACGTCTTAAATCTATTTGATCAGCCTAAGGTGGTCTCATTGTTTATGACGATTACCATTCTGGGCGGGCTGATGGCGCAATTGCCTGTGGGCATGTTATCGGATCGTTTAGGCCGTCGGAAAATGCTGGCCTGGT
>NZ_DFTU01000022.1:11262-18515 GCF_002379485.1 Methylophaga sp. UBA4204
GGCTGCTGATGCTGATTTTGCCTTTGATTTGGCGTGATAGTGTGGCGTTGCTTTATACAGTGGGATTTTTATTGGGTGTCAGTTTGTTCAGCATTTATCCCTTGAGTGTTGCCCGGGCCAATGATGTATTTGATGAAAACACCGACCTGGTTGAGATTAGCCGAACCTTATTGTTTTCGTATGGCTTCGGGTCATTTATTGCACCGTTAGTTTTGGGTTTTGTACTGGGATTTTCAGCAATCGCCTTTTTTATCGTGCTGGCGTTGTTTGCCTTGGTATTAGGCTATTACTCATTACAAAGCGAGCGAGTTTCAGAAGACCATATGAATGTCTATGTTGCCGTTCCGGCAGCATCCGGCAGCGTTCTTGCTGAAATGGATCCACGCATGGACGATCAATGGGTAGAAGATCATCGTCCTCATCCGGAGCACGCGCATAATTAATCAAGTATCTAGTCTGTTGATAGCTGGTTTTAGTACCGGAGAATCTTCTCCATCGACTTGCCTTTAGCCAGCTCATCAACAAGCTTGTCCAGATAACGAATTTTCTGCATTAATGGGTCGTCGACTTCTTCAACCCGAACGCCACAAACCACACCTTTGATCAGTGAGCTATTTGGATGAATGGCTGGAGCTTGAGCAAAAAAGGTTTCAAAATCATTTTCCAGTTCGATTTGTAGTTTTAAGTCAGCTTGGTCATAACCGGTCAGCCAACAGATGACTTGATCCACTTCCGCTTTCGTTCGATTTTTGCGTTCAGCCTTTTGAATATAAAGCGGATAAACCTTGGAAAATGGCATGGTGAAGATAGGATGTTTAGCCATTTTTATCCCCAAATAGCGTTGGTCTCATATCAAGTTTGCTGACCCCTTGATATTCCTGTCATTTCACATCCAAAAATGGTTTTGACTTAATTATGGTTTAGGCCAGCGAGAAGTATAACTTTCGGGCAATGATATGCCATTCTCTGAAGCAAATTCATGCGTATACACATCCAGATCTTTTAATAAACTAGGGTCTGATTTTTCTGCTGCACTAGCGATTCTTTTGAATGTCTTTTCAAGATACGTTTGATTATTCAAATACAATCCAGGAGCAATGCCTAATTCGAATAACTCAAGACATTCGCGGCCATTCTGGTTCCTTGTTATGATACATTTAGCTGCTATCAATTGCAGTTGTTTGGTGTTTATTTGTTTTTGGGATACCTTTGTGTAGGACCATCTTTGAGTAAATGTTTCTGGCAGAGTGTGGCTGTTCTCAGCTAAGTGCTGATAGGTTAAATCAATCTGGTTCTCCATTTCTTCTGGATCATGGCTTTCAGCTATTTCAGAACTCTCCAATTGGGAAAACTTATTACTCTTAGATTGCTCTGGTGATACTCCAAGCTCTAAAAGGTCATTACAAGCCTCGCCGGCTTCGTAAATCTGACAATCAATAACAGATGGTGCCAATTTGCCGACTTGTTCGTTATCACTTAGCCATGAAATGACAAGTGCCAGGACAATGAAACCGAGAGTAGTTGATGTTACGGCAATTACTATTTTATTCATTTTTTTTCCTTAGTTTGTCTTCAGGTAAATAATGATGGATATTAAGTAACGAGGGAATGAATCAAAAGTGTCAGAGTCAATTGAAAATTAATAACTGGTTCAAAGATCTGATGGTTCGAAAATTTGGTATTTCAGAGCACTGCTGCTCACATCAAGAACCTCCACAACATAACCTTCCATCACAATTGAGGTATCGCCTGGTTTTAATATTATTGGTGTGGCGCCCTGTGGAATAATGGCGTGAAAATCGCTTGTTGGCGACAAAGTAGTTGACGAGTAATTGGTGGAGGCTCTCCCGCCGACAGTTCCGTAATTTTCATTCCCATAGTAACTTCCGGAAGCTGTCGTGTTTGCAGAACCGTAAGTTGTCGAAGCTCCACTGCGACTCATAGTCGTCTCATTGGTTATTATTTGAACATCGTTTCGGTAAAAAACTACCGCTCCTGATTTTTCAATCCCAACGAACCGAAGTTCACTGAAACCTTCGTTTGTTTTACGCCCGAAAATATCAGCATTACCAAATGCGTTTTCTAGATCACGTTTCTTGTTAACTCTCAGCACGATGTCGCCTTTGCCAGCTAAAAGCGGCTGATTGGTGGGCTGTTCCGCCAACCTGCTTTTTTCAATTGATGCGCAAGCAGATAGGGCCACACATACTAACGCTATTACGACTGCACGAATGTCTAAAACTTTCATCTGCTAACCCTATGTTGGATATACATTTAACATGGGAATGAGTCCTGTGACTCAATAATAATTCTTAACGGGAATGGATTATAGATGTGGCGCAATAATCTCGCGCCAAATAAGGCATTGAAATATTTGTTTTTTTTCAGGTAGGATTTTGCTGTATGAATTAATCGTGAATGATTAACGAATAATTTTCTGCCTGAACAGGCTTGGGATTGAGTTGATGTGAGCTGAATATCCATATCGGCCTCAAAATGTGAGATAGATCACAATTTATATGGTTTTTGAAATTAAAACAAACCTTTGATTTATTTGAAATATAAAGATGAATCGAAGATTTGAATTTGATTCAGACGAATTCATTAGCTGCCATTAAAAGAGAGTCTGCATTTCAAAATTCTTCTCTGTGCCCTCTGTGTCTCTGTGGTTATTTTTAAAAGCTCACGAGCTATCAAATATCAACTTCCTCAAACAGCTCTGGCACTTCGGTATCCCAGCCGAACTTTTCGGTGATGTGTTTACGCATGGTGTCACTGGCGACGACTTCGCCGTGGGTGACGTAAACTTTATCTGGCTTGAGGTTACCCTGCTCTAACCATGTCAGGATTTCATTGTAGTCACCATGAGCAGACATGGAATCCATATTATGAATTTCGGCTTTTACCGGCCAGTACGCTCCGTGGATTTTGACGGATTGAGCCCCATTCACCAACGCATCACCACGGGTGCCTGGGGCTTGGAAACCCGCAAATACAATACTGTTACGGGGATTGGGTAACAAAGTTTTAAGGTGATGCAAAACCCGACCGCCAGAGGCCATACCGCTTGCGGAAACAATCACACACGGGTAGCGCATGGTATCCAGTTCAATAGCTTCCTCTACTGTGCGGATGTACTGAGTTTGAGCATCAATCAGCGCGCACTGGCTTTGGTCCAGCTTATGTTCTTTGTGGTGCTTGATGAAAGTCTCCGTGGCTTTGATAGCCATCGGACTGTTCAGGTAGACCGGCATTTCGGGGATTTTGCCTTCTCCCATCAGTTTATGCACCACATACAGCAGCATTTGTGCTCGGCCAACAGCAAAAGCAGGCATCAGCGTGATACCACCTCGTGCTGCGGTTTTGGTAATGATTTCTGCAAGTACCGCTTCGGGATCTGATTCACCATGAAGGCGATCACCGTAGGTGGATTCGCATACCAGTACATCTGCTTGCTGGAGTGGTTCCGGCGGCCGCATGATAATGTCGTTTTGTCGCCCTACATCGCCCGAAAATACCACTGTGCGGTCTGAAGCTTTGTGATGAACATGCACACAGGATGAACCCAGAATATGCCCCGCGGGGGTAAAGCTGACTTCAAAGCCTTTTACTGGCTCAAATGTCTCGTGGTAATGCAGGGATTCGAAGTGTTTTAATGCTTCTCTGGCGTCTTTTTCGGTAAATAACGGTTCAGGGCTCTGGTGTTTTGAGAACTTCTTGCGAGCCGCATATTTGGCATCTTCCTCTTGGAGATAACCAGCATCTGGTAACAACACATTACACAGTTCGTGGGTGGCCTTGGTGCAGTAGATTTTGCCTTTGAAGCCGTTCTTCACCAGTGCCGGCAGATAGCCGGAATGATCGATATGAGCATGAGTGAGTACCACGGCATTGATAGTTGAAGGATCTATCGGAAATGGCGCCCAGTTACGCCGTCGCAGTGTTTTCACTCCTTGATACAAACCACAATCCACCAGTAACCGGTGGTTATCATCAGAAAGTAGATAGCGGGAGCCGGTTACTGTGCTGGTACCACCGAGAAAGCGAAGTTTCATATGCGTGTGATCCTTGTCTGGCAAATGCTGTTTTAGCTAGAGAACAAGTTTACTGGGGTTAGACATTCAAACAGTTGATATGGGTCAAATCTTTGGTGACTTCTGCTTTACCAATCTTACCAGAGACGCAACTTATCAGAGGACTGCCTTTAAGTTGGAAGACCACCCTACATTGACCATCTAAATTAAAAGGTTCGGTAAAGACTGGAATATTTAGATCTCTTTAATGTAGTAGGGATGTATCGATAGTAAAGCTTATTTTCTCTGCGCCCTTTGGGTCTCTGTAGTTAATTTCTAAAAGTTAATGCGTTATTAAATACCGGACAAAAATGCCCTGTTTATTTAAAATCAAAAAGTCAGAATTAATTGAAATTAAGGTTGGCAATAGTCATGGGCAGATTTGAATGAACATAATTCAGGATCGTCTTAACTCATGTTCTTGTATTTTTGTTTATATACGTTACTGTAGAAAACACTAAAGCATTTCAATTCTGTAAATCTCTAAGCAGGTTATGCGTAAGGCGAATTCATTTTTCACCTTGAGATACTGTTAGCCACATTGAATGGTTACCCCCTGCAAATTATCGCGTTAGTCATTCCAGTCTTGCAATTGCTGCAAGATATCTTCTTTAACTACCTTAAGGAAATAACCTAATGACACTACAACAAAACCATGGAGAAAGCTCAGTGAGTATCTCCACTATTATCGCCGCTTCTAAAAAGTCTGAATATGAGGACAAAGAAGATGAAAAATCACCTCAGGTTCCAAACCCTTCGAAAGGAACCTATCAGCCGGCTGATGATCCGGATGAGGATAAACAAAAAGAGGCTGAAGACGCACCGCCTATGCCGCAGCCGCCTACTCCTCCATAATGCATAAAAAAAGGGCCCAATTTAAATTAAAAACTGGGCCCTTTTTATTCAGTCAGAGAGAATTAATGGTGATGATGGTCACCGGTGCCATCCACCACTTTGACAAACGGGGCGGGGTGTTGCAGTGTGGTTTGTCCATGTCCAGAATGGGCTGAATGATCCATTTTATCGGCTGTATCCGTCATATCCATCTGATGACCATGGTGATGTTGATCGGCTTTTACCTGATCATCGTCGCTTGAAATTTCTGATTTTTTCGCTTGATCATTTTGATGCTCTTTATCCAGCCCTTCCATTTCTTCCATCAGATCAATCACGGATTGGGGACCAGTTTCGGGCATGGTTTTTTTGACCGGTTCCACCTCAGCAATTTGATCCCAATACAGTTCACCTGCTTCACATTTCTGAATAACTGGGAAATACAACACGCTGGTAGCTCCAACGCCGACACGGCCCCGGAAAATAAACTCATCAAAATGAATATCGTGTAATGAATTACCCGACCAGGTGATCTGTCTTACTGCTTCGGTTATCTCAATCCCATCCTTAAAGAAGGGTCGTTCAACAGGTTTTTTAACAATTTCCAGCTGCCAGCCTGCTTTGGGCATGGGTTGTACAAATTGCAGACCTTCGGGAATATCGACGGTAATGGAGGTAGTGGACGAACCATCACAGCCTGCTGTTACGGTGAGTATACCTTTGTAATAGCTGCCACTTTCGGCCTGAGTCTGTTCCAGAAACACTTGAGCATTTGCCAGGCCAGGAATCATCATCGCCAGGTACAGAAGTTTTGTTTTCATATTTACCGCCTTAGTCGTATCCGCTAATAGGTTATACAACCTATGTGCTACTTAAGCATATCGCGAATATTGGATAAATGGGCTTTGCCACGCTCTTTTCGCTCTTCTGGATCGACCTGTGTTTTTTCGGTCATCCAAATCAAGTCTTCTGGTGGTAATTCGCGAAGAAAACGACTCTCTTCACAATCCACCTTTTCGCCATAACGTTTGCGGGTGTTTGCCAGCGTCATTACCAGGCTGCGTTGTGCCCGGGTGATGCCAACATACGCCAGACGCCGTTCTTCTTCGATGGAATCCTCTTCAATACTGGTTCGATGTGGCAGGATTTCTTCTTCCATACCGACAATGAATACATGTGGAAATTCCAGCCCTTTAGCAGCATGTAACGTCATCAGATGCACTGCATCGGACTGATTTTCATCCGCCTGACGGTCCATGATATCCATCAACGTTAAACGTGCAGCAATATCACCTATCGATTTTTCTTCGGTGTCCTGATCAATCATTCGTTCGATCCAACTAACCAGTTCATCGACATTTTCCATACGACGATTGGCTTTATTTGGATCGCCGCTGACTTCTTCCAGCCAGCCGCGGTAATTGATTTCCTCGATCATATCTTTGATCGCGTCCAGCAGATTGCCACGAGCAGCGCGATCAGCAATATCAATCAGCCAGCGGGTAAAGACTTCCAGATTCTGCACTGATTTAGCTGGCAGGCTTTCCGCCAATCCCATTTCAAAACAGGCTCCGAACATACTGGTGTTACGTTTGGCGGCGTATTCACCAAGCGCCTGCAAGGTGGATGAACCGATACCACGACGTGGGGTATTAATGACCCGTAAAAACGCATTATCGTCATCCTGATTGGCCAGCAGTCGCAGATAGGCCATGATGTCTTTGACTTCGACTCGCGAGAAAAACGAGGTGCCACCGGTCAAAAAATACGGCACATTATGTTCGCGTAACACTTTTTCCAGCGAACGGGACAGATGATTACTGCGATACAAAATCGCATAATCCTTGAAACTCGCCTGGTGTTTGAGCTTGTGATATAGCAGTTCGGAAATGACTTTTTCCGATTCATGCTCGTCATCACGACAACCAATGATCCGAATGGCATCGCCCTCACCCATAGCGCTCCATAAGCGCTTTTCAAACACATGGGGGTTATGACTGATAAGTTTATTGGCAACTCGCAGGATACGGCCCATCGAACGATAGTTCTGTTCCAGTTTAATCAGATTTAATCTGGGAAAGTCCGTTTGCAGCTGCACCAGATTTTCAGGGCGTGCGCCACGCCAGGAATAAACTGATTGATCATCGTCCCCTACCACGGTGAGCTTTTCACGAATGCCAACCAATTGTTTGACCAGCTCGTACTGGCAGCCGTTGGTATCCTGATATTCATCCACCAGCAGATAATGAATTTTCGCCTGCCATTTCTGCAACACATCACGGTGTTCACGAAACAGAATCACTGGCTTTAAAATCAGGTCATCAAAATCCACAGCGTTATAGGCCT
>NZ_DFTU01000022.1:18644-34512 GCF_002379485.1 Methylophaga sp. UBA4204
TCCACAGCGTTATAGGCCTGCAATGCCTGCACGTAACGTGGGTAAACCCTGGCAGCAAATTCCTCTTGAGCCCCATCAGCAATCTGGGCGGCTTGTTCGGGCAGAATCAGCTGGTTTTTCCAGTTTGAAATCAGATTTTGTACTTCCTGGGCATGATCGCTGTCAGCCGCAAAATCGCGTCCCATCAGATCGCGGAAAACTGCCAGTGAATCCTGCGCATCAAAAATGGAAAAACCCGGACGATAGCCTAATGATTTGCCATCACGACGCAGGATATTCAATCCAAGCGTATGGAATGTGGAGACCATCAAACCACGTGCTGAGGCTTGTCGGGTAGACATCAGCTCCGCAACCCGCTCCTTCATCTCACGAGCGGCTTTGTTGGTAAAGGTAACGGCGGCGATATTGCTGGCTTTGATGCCGCACTGCTCGATCAGATAGGCAATCTTGCGGGTAATAACCCGCGTCTTGCCACTGCCGGCACCAGCTAACACTAACAACGGTCCATCGATGTAACGCACAGCTTCCCGCTGTTCCGGATTGAGATCTTTCACTAAATATTAATTCGCTGTGTCGAGGCGTCGATAGCCGATGGCTTCTGTTAAATGGACTGTTTGAATGTCGGGTGAACCGGCCAAATCAGCAATGGTGCGGGCCACTTTTAAAATACGATGATAGGCACGGGCCGACAGACCAAAACGGCTGATGGCTTTTTCTACTAATTGAAAATCCTGATCTGACAAGGTGCAAAAAACCTCTAGTTCTTTATGTTGCAGGGACGCATTGGCTTTATTGGCACGCTCCAGTTGAATCTGTCGTGCCTGAATCACTCGCTGACGAACCACTTCACTGGATTCCGGCGGGACATCATCAGGCTGAGGTCGCAACAGTTTTTTATCCACTGCCGGCACCTCCATCAACATATCAATGCGATCCAATAACGGGCCGGAGATCTTACCACGGTAGCGCCTGACTTGCTCTTCTGTGCAATGACATCTTGCCTGCCCCAGATAACCACAAGGACAGGGGTTCATTGCGGCAACCAATTGAAATTTAGAGGGAAATTCCGCTTGATTAGCGGCGCGGGAAATAGTTATTTTCCCAGATTCAATTGGCTCACGTAAAACTTCTAATACTTTACGATCAAACTCCGGTAACTCGTCAAGGAACAGCACACCTTGATGAGCCAGCGAAATCTCGCCCGGTTTAGGCTGGCTGCCTCCACCGACTAAGGCCACAGCAGAAGCGGTGTGATGTGGCGCCCGAAAAGGACGCTGCATCCAGTTTTCTACCTCAAATCCGGCAGACGATATTGAATGAATAGTCGCCGTTTCAATCGCTTCCTGCTCAGTCATCGGCGGCAGGATTCCTGGAAGCCGACTAGCCAGCATAGTTTTTCCGGTTCCGGGCGGACCAGCAAAAAGTAGACTATGTGATCCAGCAGCTGCGATTTCCAATGCCCGTCTGGCAGATGCCTGGCCACGCACATCTGCTAAATCGGCATAATTATTTTGACTATGTTTCTGTTGATTTATATTGGTCGATAAACGCAATTGGTCATGCAAATGTGCACAGACTTCCAACAAGCTCTTAGCAGCAAAACTCTCACCCTGTTCAGTCAGCGCCGCCTCTTCAGCATTCTCAAACGGCACCATTAATTGTCGGTTAGCCTCAGATGTGGCTAATGCAGTTGGTAATACACCGCGAACACCACGCAGTTCACCGGTAAGACCGAGTTCACCGATAAACTCCATACCACTTAACGATTGCACCGGAATTTGATTTGAAGCCGCCAGAATGCCCAACGCAATCGGTAAATCAAACCGTCCACCCTCTTTGGGCAAATCTGCAGGAGCCAGATTAATAGTGATACGTTGCTGAGGAAAATTGAACTGAGAATTAATCAATGCCGATCGAACGCGATCCTTGCTTTCCTTAACCGCTGTTTCCGCCATACCCACAATCGACAAACTGGGCAGACCATTGGAAAGATGTACTTCAACCGTCACTGCCTGAGCATAAATACCGGTCAAAGCACGACTGTAAACCGTGGCAATACTCATATTCCTTCCCTGGAAAATTAGTGTAAATCGATTCTAGACGATTAGCGCTATGTAATGAAGACCAATCCCGGCTTAATCAAACCTGGTTATCAGTTTCCTATATCAACAATAAAAAAGAGGCCAGACATTGTTAAATGTCTGACCTCTTGATTAGCTGATGGATTTACCAGTTATAGTTAACTGTAGCCAGGACTTCACGGCCTGGATTGTAATAATTGGCCGTACCGGATCCCACTACGTGTTGCTCATCAAACAGGTTACGTACATAAACCGTTAAATCGGTATTTTGGTAAAACTCGTAACTGAATGAAGAATCAACCAATGTAGCTGAATCGCTCTTTGCTGAATTCACTGCATCGAAGTAGTACGAGCCGGTATAACGAACGCCAAGGCCCAAACTCATATCCCGAGCAGGAAATGTGTAATGCCCCCAAACCGATGCCATTTGTTTTGGTGCAGATGTAAACTCATTGCCTTTAATAGAAGAGCCATCACGTAAGGTGCCGCTTACTACTTCTGTCTCCATGTAAGAATAAGCACCGGTTAAGCTGAAACTATCGCTTAATTCTACTTTGGCCTCTAAATCCAGCCCTTTTACTCTTGATTCACCAATAGTCTCCCGTTCAATCGATCCATTTTCTTGAACAACAGCGATAGTGACATCGTCTTTAGTAAGATCATAGATAGCCATTGAGTAAAGCGCGTTAGAACCAGCAGGAGCAAATTTCAGACCCACTTCATATTGCTTACCACGCTCTGGTTTTACACCAATTGATGGAGGAGCAACCGATTCAACCATACTGATATAAGTGGAAACCTCGTCTGTAACTTTATAGGTTAGAACGCCACGCAATGATGTTTCAGTTAAATTATCCGACTTTTCGAATCCGGTAATATCCGTACTTGAAAGATCCATGTGATCAGTACGAACTCCAGCCGTAACAATAAAACGCTCAGCAAATGACAGGTTTTGTTGTAGGAAAATAGACTCCGTTGTGTAATCCTGATCATTTGCACTATATGGTGCTGGAAGACTCGATATACCGCTATAAACTGGATTGGCAATATTAATAGGTGCGACTACATTCGGGTCATAAATACTACTATCTTCGGTAGATGCATCACGATACTCAACACCAATAAGCGTACTTGTATCAAAGTGCTCAAAGCGAGCATCATATTGCACAATTGCGTTACCTATTAGCTCCTGAGCTTGGCTGTCTGTCCCAAAATAAGCTCTGTTTGCACCTGCGGCGCTTGAAGTGCCTGTCAAATAAGCATAACCAAAATCATCAGTTAAATCGCTATAGCGTAAATTAGCGCGAACAATAAAACCGTTATCAAAGTCATGGCTGAACATGCCGGTTATGCTGGTGCGTTCTACTTCCTGAGAATTGAAATCGGGTTCTCCATAAAACTCATCGCGGTCATACTCCCTGTCTTTAGGATAACCACCACTGTTAGGCGTACTATCGCGATTCAGGTAATCCAATAATAATGTCGCAGAGGTGAAATCAGTTGGCTCCCAGGTAATGCCGCCCATAAAGAACTCATTATCGTCTTTGGAATAATCGTATTCGCGTTCACTGTCCTGAAATTTACCGGTAAAGCGGTAAGCGAGCGTTTTGTCTTCGTTTAAGGTGTCACCGACATCAAGACCGACCTCTTTGTGGTCAAATGAACCATAACGGGCATAACCGCTGCCAAACTGCTCAAATTTTGGCGTTTTGCTGACAAAATTGACCGATCCACCCGGATCAGCAGCCCCAAACAAAGTTGAGTTAGCACCACGCAACACTTCAACACGCTCAAAGGCATAGGCATCTTCACGCACACCTCGCATTGATCCTAAGGTCAGACCATCGCGATATGTTGTCGCTGAAAAGCCGCGGATCTGGAAATAATCATTACGATCATCCGTACCGTAATAATCCGTGATAATGCCAGGCGTGTATTGCAACACTTCTTCTGTAGTGCTCGCATGGCGTTGCTCAATTTCTTTTTCGGTAATCACTGAGACAGAAGCAGGTGTATCCAGAATACTGGTCGCTACTTTTCCACCCACCGAAATTTCCTGAGCGACGATTGAATTTGCATCATCGTCAGCCATGGCTTGAGTATTAACGATGATTGGGGCAAACCGATAGACTTCTTTATCGCTTTCTTCCTGTGCATTCACGTTAAGAGACACAGCAACTAATGGAGTACATAGGAGAAGAGCAGCAGTATGACGTTGGGACTTAGTGTTTAAAGCTTTTAACGGGATTTTTTTATTATCAATGCGAGACATTTATCTTCAACTTACTAACGAGGAGAGGAATCGCCGCATGTATAGCAACGATGAATTGATAAATTATCAGCTAGTCAAAAATTACTGTCAATAATAATCTAAATAATATTCATTATTATCTACAAATAAATAAAGTTTGTGACCTCAAGGGTCTGTTGATCATTCAAATGTGACTATGAAGATCAACAAATCCCTGGTTATATTTAAAGAAAACGTTTACGCGATTGTTTTATGAAACGTTAAACTGCCTGACCATCGCCGTGAGTTTTTCACTTAACTTGGCAATTTCCTGGCTGGCTTTGGAGACTTGTTCTGAGCCTTCTGCGGTGCTTTCAGACACGTGTTGAATGGTATGAATATTTCGGTTGATATCGTTTACCACATGGCTTTGTTCTTCTGCTGCTGTGGTAATCGATAGATTCATCTCGGTGATGGCACGGACTGACTGTGTGATTGCCAGCAACGAACTTGTGGCTTCAGTGCCCTTGGCGACTAGTTGTGTAATACTCGACTGATTTTGCTCCATGGATTGAACCGCATTATCTGAACCGGCCTGTAATGTTGAAATAAGCGATTCGATTTCCTGTGTAGATTGTTGAGTGCGTTGAGCGAGTGTACGAACTTCATCTGCCACGACTGCAAAACCTCGTCCCTGATCCCCTGCCCTGGCGGCTTCAATAGCAGCATTCAGTGCCAACAGGTTTGTTTGTTCGGCGATGTTTTTGATGACATCCAGAATAAGACCGATGTTTTCGCTATCCGTCTTCACTTTGGTAATCACGCCGGAGGAATCATTGATTTCAGAGGCTAATGCATTAATTGATGTCATGATTTGCTCAACGACATTTCTGCCTGCTTCAGAGTCAGCTTCACCTTTGCGGGCGGCATTTGATGCTTTCTCAGCATTGGCCGCCACTTCTTCTACCGTTGCCGTCATTTGATTGATAGCAGTAGCAACCTGCGCCGTTTCATTTTTCTGTTTGGCAATATTGGTATTGGTTGTTTCGCTGACTGCCGAGGTTTCTTCCGCGGCGGTCGATAACTGCTCTGATGCAGATGTAATCCCCACCACCAGCTCCTGAAGCTTTTCAACGAACGAATTAAACACACTGCCCATCGCCCCGACTTCATCTTTGCTGGTGAAGGTCATTCTTCTGGTGAGATCGTTATCCTGTGCCATCGCGCTGAGGGTACTCATAACCTCTTTGATGGGCCGGACAATATTATTAATAATAATTTTTGAAATGAAGACACCAAGTAATAATGATGCTGCAGCGATGGCTATCAGGCTAAGGATGCTGGTTTTTTGTTTCTGCTCAACGTTACTGACCGCACGTTGTGAAATGTTATCAATACTCGCCTTCATCGCAGCCAGAGTGACGAATAATTCAGCTTCAATCGTTTTTAGTTCTCGTTGTTCCTCTTCAGACAAATAACCACCGCCGGACATGCTGCCCCCCCGTTTGATGACATTGATCGCTGCATCTACATAAGCCTGATAGTTCTGTTGCTGTTGAACGATTGTTTCAATATTTTCCGACATGCTTGTCACATCCACCAGCATTTCAGCTTGCAGGTTTGTGCTTTTGGCTTGTTCAAGAATACCGACGGTTTCAGCCAAGGTAAGCTGACTCTCTGTGGTTATATTTTCTATTTCTGCGAAATGGGTCTTGATGATACTTCTGGGCGCACCAGAGCGGGCATCCAGCAAAAGTGACTGCAAGGTAGCGGCTTTTTTGTACTGAAGTTCGCTGGTCTTGGCGACGCGTCTTTCAAGTGGAATAACCATCTCATTCATCACCGAAAATTCTTCTGAGATTTCTTGCATTTTTAAAATTGCAAAAGCCGCTATCAATAGTTGGGTCAACCCAAGAACAATGACCACGGTGAAAATTTTCTTGCCAATCGGCAGGTTATTTATGAACTTCATTGTTTATCCTGATAAGGGGCTCGGTGATGGCTTAAAGCGTTATGCCATATAACAAAAGATTATAACGGCACAGCTTCAGCAAACCTAGGAAATTTTCCCAAGTGAAAATTATCAAAAGAGACAACAGCCAAACGTCATTTGAAGAAAATGAATATTCTTTTTCACAGTATTTTCACGTTTTATTTTTTAGGGTCTGTGGGAGTCGTTTTTCCAGACCGCGAATAAATTGTTTTAAAAATAACGTTTCAGTCAATTTATAAAGCTTCGGTTTCGCATCCTTGGCAAAGCATTTTTGAACCAAAGGTAATCCATCAAATAATCGGAAGAGATTCACGGAAGACCTTAATCAAATACGGAGAAATCATGCTTCAACGTCGATTGAGCACCGCTATATCCACCGTTCTTCTTTTCACTTCCACCAGCCTCGCAGCGGATCAGATATTGCTCGATGATGGCAGTATTCTTAAAGGTTCTATTAAACAGATTTCTGAAGGCAAAGTGGTTATGGATACTGCTTTTGCCGATGAAGTTACCGTTGATTTCAATCGAGTGACACAAATCAGTACAGATCAGAAGCATCTTATTGAACTTGATAGTAGTGATCGGGTTCTGGGCCAGCTGACTGTTAATGATAAGGGGCAACACCAGTTAACTGGTACAGCATTTGGTACAGTGGATATCGATCCAAAACGGATTAATACGCTGTGGGAAAAAGATGCTGTGCAACCCCAGAATGCTCAACTGGAACAGCAATATCAGCAGGAAATTGAGCAAATCAAAACAGCTCAGGCACAGGAAAAAGCCGCATTGGAAGAAACGTATACAGCCGAAGTGCAACAGCTCCGAGCGGAACGCGAAGCACTACTGGATCCATGGAGCGGTAATCTGGCATTTGGTATTCAGGGAGCCAGTGGTAATACTGATCGAATGTCCGTCACCGGTCGGGGTGAGCTTTTCCGAGAAACTGTGAATGAACGTTTAGGCATGTACCTGGAAGTCAATTATGCCAAGGAAGATGACGAACAAACCGAGAACGAGAAACTGGCGGGTATCAAATTAGAACGTGATATCAGTGAAAACTATTTTGCCCGTGGCAGCGCCGATTTTGAGATTGATGATTTTGAAGAACTGGATTTACGGGCAATAGCCACCGCCAGTCTGGGTCGATTTTTTATTCAGGAACCGGATTTAGTCTTTAAAGGCTTTGCCGGTGTCGGTTATCGATTTGAAAGTTACTCTGATGGCACCACTGAAAAAGATCCAACGGGCGTTTTAGGTTATGAAACCAATTACAACCTCAATAGCCGAATGAATCTGTTTCACGATTTAACTTACTACCCTTCGTTTAGCAGCCCCGGACAAAATTATCTGCTGGTCACTAATTTTGGCGCTGAATTGCCAATTACCAACGATGAAGCCTGGAAGCTACGCGCCAGCCTGAGAAGTCAGTACAACAGTCAACCAGCCGGCGATGCTGAAACGACTGATACCAATTATCGGCTGAATCTGGTTTACGATTGGGAGTAAACAGACCCTAGGGATTATCCTGTAGCAGATAATCGACAAACTCCGGCCGTTTCTGTTGAGCGGCCGGGTGTTGTCGCCAGACAAGTTGGATGGACTTTCTTAAAGCATTATCTTCAATCGGAATGGCGCATAAACTTCCATGCCTTACCTCATCGGCAACGGCAGAGGCAAATACCAGTGAGATACCCAGCCCCGCCCGAACTGCCTGTTTCACAGCCTCTGTGCTTCCTAGTTGCATTGTGACTTTGGGCATCTGCTGAAAATCCTGTAAATACGTTTTCAGCAATCGACCTGTTCCACTCCCCGATTCACCGCCTATCAAATCCAGTCCGGCTAAAATTGATTTACTTATTGATGGCAGCTTTGCCAGCGGATGATCCGTGGGTGTAATCAACACCAAAGGTTCTATTTTCCAGGTTTGCGATTCAAACCCGGCTTTAGATGACCACCATTCCATCAGGGCAATATCGATTTCAGCGTTTTCCAGTTTGTCAGCAACTGTAGGATTGTTATCAATCAGTAAGTCCAGCTTGTCTTCCTCCTGTGATTGATGGCGAAGGAAATCATGTAAATAAGGCTGCAATAGATAAATACCGATATTGGAACTGGCGCCCACTTTAAGCTTGGGTGACTTAATTGCCAGTAACGCTCTGTCCTGTAGACGTAACATGCTCTCAGCATAAGGCAACAACCTTAACGCATGTTCTGTCGGCTGGCAGCCACTACGTCCTCGCTGAATCAGTGACACCTTCAGCATTTCTTCCAGCTTTTGAATATGCTGTGTGATGGTAGGTTGAGCCAAACCCAATTGACTGGCCGCCGCCTGAAAACTGTGCTGCTCGATCACGGTTATCAGGCTTTTCAGCCAGATCAGGTTGAGCATGACATTTCCTTTTTGTCAGATAACTGATTTGCTGGATCAAGTGGCTGTTCACCTCGTAATACGCTGAGAATGTTTTCAGCGGCACGTTGTTCAATGGCCAGTCGTACCTTGCTTACAGCTGAACCGATATGTGAGGTGAATAGTGTTTTGGGATGCGTCAACAGCTCCTGATCGATTTCACCTGGTCGATCCGCTCTTGCCCAATCCTCCATTTCAAATACGTCACTGGCATACCCAGCCAGATGGCCCTTACTCAGCATGCGTAAAACGGCAGCTTCATCGACAACTGAACCGCGACAAGGATTAACCAAAAACGCACCGGACTGCATCTGCTTTAAACGCGGTTCATTCACTAAATGCTGCGTTTGCGCGTTTAAAGGCAAGGCCATAATCACAATATCTGCCTGTGCAAGCGCTTCATCCAGTGACACAAACTCCAGGTTTAATGCCGCCTGTTTTTTAGCAGACAAAGGCTGCTGATCGGTATAAATTAATTTTGCATCCCAGCCAGATAGCCTTTGAGCAATCGCCTGAGCAATCGCTCCCATGCCGATAATGGCAATGGTAGAGCCTTCAACGCCAAGCCCATAAAATTGTGGTCGCCAGCCTTTAAAATAACCGCTTCGCACATGTTCATCGGACGCCCGAATATGGCGGATCAGCCCGACCATCAGACCAATGGTCAATTCAGCCGTGGGAACGGTCAGTAAATCCGGCACAAAGGTCAGCCAGACATTGTTCGCCGTGCAGGCTTCCACATCAAAATTGTCGTAACCTTTTAATGCAGCACCGATTACTTTCAATTTCGGGCAGGCCTTTAGGAAATCAGCATCAACCCGATCCGGCATAAACACCATTAACGCATCCGCATCCGCTGCCAGCTGAATGGTGTCATGCCGTGAAAGACTGCAAGTTGTCTGATTGGTTATCACATCACAATGCGGTGCGAGCATTTCCAGCACTTCATCATGTACTTTATGGGTAATCACCAGTTTTGGTTTCATTGTCATCCTTTACTTGAATTTTTTGCGTAACACGCCGCTTAATGCGTCAACCAGCGTAACCATCAACAGAATCACCAGCAGAATCGCAAATACTTCCTGATACTGCATAATGCGTAGCGACCCCATCAGCTCAAAACCGATGCCGCCGGCTCCGACCATGCCCATGACCGTGGAAGCACGGAAGTTATATTCCCAGCGATAAATGGCCACATCGGCAAACTGAGGCATTACTTGTGGCAGAATGGCGTGATATAACACCTGCATTGGCGAAGCGCCGGCTGCTCGGGCTGCTTCAACGGGCGCTTCATCCACATGTTCTATCGCTTCAGCAAAGAACTTGCCCACCATACCGATGGAATGCAGTGCCAAAGCCAGGACACCGGGTAATGCCCCAAATCCCACAGCGGCAACAAAAATAATCCCCATGATTAGTTCTGGGACCGACCGCAACGCATTTAATACCACCCGGGCCAGTTGAAACACCACACCATGTGGTGAGGTATTTCGTGCAGCCAGAAACGCCATCGGGACTGAAAACATCACCGCGATTGCTGTGCCGGCAATACTCATCGCCAGGGTATCCAATAAGGGTGAAAACCAGTCACGAAGATGGGTAAAGTCGGGTGGAAATGATTCACTGGCCAATGTGCCAATAGCGGGCAAACCATTCGCCAGTAATTCAAAATTAAGGACATCAACATACCAGGCTGCCAGCAGAATGATGGCCAATAAGGCCATCACTTGCAGAGTTTGTTTTTTCCAGCGCTGGCTGTAACGTTTCAGTGCCTCTGATTGTTCAAGGACATGGGTAGTCATAAATCAACCTTACATCTTGGAAAAATCAAGATTCAGTAATTTGCCCATATCACGAATCACGTCATAGTCTGCATCGGTAATCGGTGCAAAACCCTCGGCTTTAAAGTTCTTCAACACTTCTTCATCATCCAGACTGATAAAGGCGTCTTTGATTTGTACTTTCAGTTCATCATTCAGGTTTGAACGCATGGCCCAAGGGTATTGAGGAAACGGCTTACTGTAACCCAGCACTTTTACCTTCGCCGGATCAATCAGTTCGCGTTCTACGACATACTTGAAAATCACTTCAGACAAGCCACCGGCATCGGCATTTCCATTGGCCACATTCACTGCAACGGCATCATGGCTTCCCACAAAATGCTGTTCATAATCAGTTTCTGCTTCGATCCCACCTTCTTCCAACAGCACCGTTTTAGGGATGAGATGGCTGGAGGTAGAAGCCCGGTCACCGTAGGCCATTTTTTTACCTTTGATATCCGCATATGAATCCACACCGGAATCGACGTTGGCAATCAGAATAGAACGATAAGTCGGCACCCCATCTATCACCATGGCAGCAAACGGTTCAATCTCACTTTTCGATTTCGCCATCACATAAGAAAGTGGTCCAAAATAGGCTAAATCAATACGGCCAAATCGCATCGCCTCAATCATCGAGGAATAATCGGTGGTGACAATCAACTCTACTTTTTTATTCAGCGTGGATTCGAGATAGTCTTTTAACGGTTGATTCCGCTTGATGAGCTCTGACGCATTTTCATCGGGAAGTAAGGCAACTTTTAACGTATCCGGATCTGGGTCAGCATCAGCCGCCATGCTTGGGGCAACGGCAGTGACCAATAAGGATGTCGCTAACAGTAATTGTTTAAACAGTTTCATCAGGCAATCTCCAGTTGTGTTGCAGTTTTAGTAGGTAAACGTTCAGGGGAGGATTTGGGTTGGCTATCTTGGGTGGACTTATTTTTTTCAGCAGGTTGCTGGTAAATCAACGCCAGTTGTTTGTCATCAAGCTGTTCAGGGGCAGCATCAAACACCACTTGTGCATTGGCCAGACCAATAATGCGATCGGCAAAACGTTTGGCGTATTCAAGCTGATGCAAAGACACAATGCTGGTGATACCGTCTTCAGCACAGATTTTTTTCAGCTGAGACAGGACTTTTTCGGAAGTAGCAGGATCCAGACTGGCAACGGGTTCATCCGCCAGAATGATGGTGGGCTGCTGAGCCAAGGCTCTAGCAATACCGACTCGTTGCTGCTGCCCCCCAGATAACTGATCAACACGCGTCATGGCTTTATCCGCCAACCCGACCCTATCCAGACAATGTAATGCCAGCTCCAAATCGCTTTTAGGCATCGGCATAAGGCTACGCCAGAATGAGTGATAACCCAGCCGACCCATCAGCACATTTTGTAAAGCGGTGTGACGCAGGATCAATTGATGGTGCTGAAAAACCATAGCGGTTTTACGGCGATGTCGGCGCAGGGTACGTTGATTGTTCAATACCCCGAATTCGGCTGAAATCACTTTACCTGAAGTCGGTTTGACTAGATGATTCAGTGCCCTTAATAACGACGATTTTCCGGCTCCTGATAATCCAAGCAGTACATTGAATTTGCCAGCTTGAAAGTCGATTGAAGTTGTTCGTAATGCTTCAATACCACCTGGATAGGTAATACCAAGATTATCAATTGAGAGAATCGATTGAGATGTCTTGGTTGCAGTCATATCATCACCTTTCGCAATATTTAGCACCGCAGTATTGCGGTTCACAATCGAATGCTAAGGTTTGTATATGACCGATAAATGAAGGTTAAATGACGATTTAATGACAGAAGGTGTGGTAAAAGACATAAAAAAACCGCCGTACTGCAACATACGGCGGTTTAGCAAAATCATTTTCAATACAATTTAATCAAGATAACTGCAGCAATAATCGACTAATTCGGTGATTTCGATATCAAATGATGAATTAGCCGGTACATTGAATGACTGACCGTAGGTAATCGGTGTCCACTCGGTGTCGCCATCGAGACGGTAGCGCAGCTGGCCGGCGAGAATTTCCATTAACTCGGCTTTCTCGGTGCCAAATTTATATTCACCCGGCATCATAATGCCAAGCGTTTTATAGCTGCCATCCTCAAAGGTGACTTTGCGGCTGGTGACTTTGCCATCGAAATAGATATTGGCTTCACGGGTTACCGTGACATTTTCAAATGTAGACATAGGATTCTCTAATGATAAAAATGTGGAGAAATATACGCCGGAGTTATCAAGGTGTCATCCAGTCTTTCATCTCTTTAAAGCCTTTTGGCACTTCATAGACGTAAAGCGTATCGGTTTTGGTTTCTGACCAGGTAGCACCATTACGATCTACGTAATGAATGGTGTCACCCTCTTTTTTGATTGCATAATGTACATAGGGACTGCTTGATTTAGGGTCGGTAAACACAAAACCATGCTGCATTTTTAACGGTACGTCCCTATCAACTCCTTTCTGAAAGGTGCCCAATGCCTGGGTAACCCGCCACCAATAGTAATCGTAGCGTGTGGCATTATCTTTATATTCCATGGCTCGGATATGCTTTGCGCCCTGCATATCAGCTTCTTCATGCCAATAGCTATCCAATTCCTGTGCACTTATCTGCGGTGGACGCACAAAGTTATAAAGTCCATTTTTGAAACTGAAGCTTTGTTTCTGCCAGTCCACTTCGGTGGTAATGGTTTTATTGGTTTTTTTGCTGCCCTCTGCAGGTATCATCGTCAACTGATCATCAGCTGATAATTCAACCTGATAGGTATTCTGTGGATCAGCTTCACCGGCTGGTGATAAAAATGCGATGCCATTATCAAAGGTTAAAACCCCACGTCCTGAGGTATCCACCCAATGTCCTTCAAGGCTTTGCTTATGGTTTTGACTGATCGTAGCAGCAGATTGTGTAGACGTATCTGCCTGAACACCTGCCATCATTGGCATGATCAACACCAGCAGCGCTGATGGGATCAAAATCACTGATTTTTTCATTTCTCTACTAACGTCCTTTTTAGTGATGGTAAAACGTTTATTTTGTATTGAGCTGTTCCAGTTCTTCTACACGTTTTTCCAGAGCTTCCAGCTTTTCACGGGTACGTAGCAACACCTGCGACTGCACTTCAAACTCTTCTCTGGTCACTAAATCCAGCTTGTTAAACGTAGAGCTCATTGCAGCACGAATATTCTTTTCAGCGTCTTCACGCATCTGCAGTAAGCCTGGTGGCAAGGCACGGGTAATAGTGTCGGCGATTTCATCGAATTTTTTCGGATCTATCATGAGGCTTCCTTTAAGTTTGGTTACTCAAGCTTATTCTACTGTAAAGCAGAATAGACTGACATTTTGGTGACAGTTTTGACTAATAAAAATCTGCTCTTGAAAGCGTAAAGCGCAAAAATAATCTGAGTTTATAACGGTAATCCTAAAAAAAAATAACACTATTTATTACAGAACTATTACAAATGACTTGAATATTCACTTGGTTATGCAATATCCTCAGATACTGGTTTATATTAGTGGCGCTAGGACGGTATCTAAATTGCTTCTTACAGACGACTCAGCTTCCCAAAAAAGCAGTCTTAACTTTGACTCACTGTGGCACCTTTATACCAACTGGTTTGAAGAACCCAACGTACGTCGAGGTGGCTGGAGTGGCGTTATAAAACAACCTATTCAGGTTGATTCGGGAGCCGTCGAGGTTTTTATCAAACGCCAGGAAAATCACTCCAGTAAAACGCTATTACATCCTTTTAAAGGTCAAGCTACCTTCTACAAGGAATACCGCAATATCAGGCGTTTAACCAAAAAAAATATCCCCACCCTGAATGCGCTGTTCTTTGGGCAGCGTGGCATGAAAGCCATCCTGGTGACCAAGGCACTTACTGATTATCAACCGCTGGATATCGCTTCACTGAAACTGGATCGTCCGCAAAAACGTGCATTACTCACTGAAGTTGCCAAAAACCTGAGATTAATGCATCAGCATCACTACCAGCACAACTGTCTGTATCCAAAACATATCTTTGTTAAATATGTGAATGGTGCATGGCGAGTCCGGTTTATTGATCTGGAAAAGCTCAAATGGCAACTTTTTAAAAAAAATGCCATTCATCGCGATTTGATTACGCTTTATCGCCACTCTGGTGGTAACTGGTCCGAAAAAGATCGTCTGTTTTTTTTCCGCGCTTATCAGCAGGAAGCAAAACTTTCAAACCGTTCCAAAAAATTATGGCGAAAGTTACAAATGAAAAATGCCACAAAAAGTAAAATGATTTTTACTGAATTGTCAGCGACATAACTAAAAAATCATTTTCCTCTCAACAGAGAACCTAATATTCCACGCACTAAGCGTCGACCAATCTGGCTTCCAATCGAGCGCATCGCGCTTTTGGCAAAGGCTTCAAATATTGATTGACGATTACTCGCACGCGATGGTTTCACCGTTACCTTCATTGCTTCATTCTTTTCTGCCAAAGCTGCCTGCTGCATTTTTTCAGCGCGTTCAGCTAGCACTTCATGGGCAGACTCACGATCCAAAATCTTGTCATACACTCCGGCTAGCAGAGAGCTTCGCAATAACTGCTGACGTTGCTGAGGCGTAATGGGTCCAATCTGACTTTGAGGAGGCTTGATCATGGTGCGTTGCACAATCTGCGGACGCCCCTTTTCATCCAGCATTGATACCAGCGCCTCTCCAACGCCCAAATCAGTAATCACTTCCGTGGTGGAAAACGCCGGATTATCACGAAAGGTTTCTGCCGCTGCTTTCACTGCTTTTTGATCTTTGGCAGTATAGGCACGCAGTGCATGTTGAATACGATTACCCAGCTGACCTAATACACTATCGGGAATATCAGTCGGATTCTGCGTCACAAAATAGACGCCAACACCTTTGGATCGAATTAATCGCACCACCTGTTCAATCTTGTCCAGCAGTGCTTTGGGTGCATCATCAAATATCAGATGCGCTTCATCAAAAAATAACACCAATTTGGGTTTTTCCGGATCACCGATTTCCGGCAACTGATCAAACAATTCGGCCAGCAGCCATAATAAAAAGGTGCTGTATAACTGCGGTGACTGCATCAATTTATCGGCTGTCAGCAAATTAATAACGCCTTTGCCATGCACATCGGTTTGCAGCAAATCATCGAGATTTAATACCGGTTCCGCAAACAGCTTGTCCGCCCCCTGCTCTTCCAATACCAGTAACCGGCGTTGAATTGCCCCCACACTGGCCGCAGAAATATTGCCATATAACGTCCTGAATTCGCCTGCATTTTCAGCGACGAACTGCAGCATGGCACGTAAATCCTTCAGATCCG
>NZ_DFTU01000022.1:34603-42042 GCF_002379485.1 Methylophaga sp. UBA4204
TCCAACACCAGCCAGCCATTATCATCCGCTACCCGGAATATCAGTGTTAACACACCTTGCTGCGTATCGTTGAGATTCATCAACCGGGATAACAGTAATGGGCCCATATCGGAAATGGTGGTACGAACAGGATGCCCCTGTTCACCGAACACATCCCAAAAGGTGGTTGGAAATCCCGAAAACTGAAAGTCCTCCAGCTGCATTAAGGTGACACGTTCACTGATTTTAGGATGCGGTTTACCAGGCTGACTAATACCAGATAAATCGCCTTTAATATCCGCAGCAAACACGGGTACACCAATATTACTGAAAGCTTCAGCAAGTCCCTGAAGGGTCACGGTCTTCCCGGTGCCAGTAGCTCCAGCCACCAGACCGTGACGGTTGGCCATTTGGGGTAACAAAAAAACCGGTAGCTCAGCCTGTCCTACAAACATGGGTTGTGCCATATGCTCTCCTTAATCTGTGCCAATTCGGTCTCGAAATCCTGATGGGATATTAAACACTTTAAATGTCTCGTATATCAGCTTATCGGTTTGCGGACTATTCTGATGCAAGCTATGCTGTAGTCAGTCACAGCAGACTTTCTGCCACATCGTAACGTTAAATAATAAGCTTTTTAGTAAAGATTTCATTAGGGATTTGTCATGACATCAATCGAAATATGGGCCATCGGCATTGTTGCAGCAGTAATTACAGGTATTTTGGGGTTTCTGTTGGGTCGGCGGCAACCCGTTGGCAGCCCGGAACAGATGAAACAACTGACCCAGGCGCATGAACGTCAATTAGCGCAGACGCAAGCCGAACTGGATGCCTATCGAGAAGAAGTGCATGCCTATCACGAAAAAACAGCCAATCTGTTTGTATCAATTGCAGCACCTTACAAAGAAATGTTTGATCATCTGACTGAAGGTTATGACAAGCTTGGTAATTTCACCGAACGCAAAGTATTACCCGATCGTGCCGGTGCATTACTGGATGGTCCGGATGCCAATAAACATATCCCACCCGAGCTGACAGAAGATTTAAAACCTAACCCCGATTACAGCAAGGTAAACCCGACGGCTGTACAAAAGGATTATTAACAAATCGTCTAGCGGATATTGGCGAGTAACCGCGCCAATCCGCTTTCCCTTTGATGTCGACGTAATACTGCCTGCTGCAAAACAGGCTGTGTCGACAGGATATTCACGTTTTGCCTTGCTCTGGTAAGCGCGGTATAAACCAGCTCCCGACTTAACACGACCGAATCTTCCTGGGGTAATAACAGTGAGACGTGGTCAAACTCTGATCCCTGGCTTTTATGTACCGTCATCGCAAACACTGTTTCATGGGCCGGTAAACGGCTTAATGGCAACCAGCGTAACTCCTCACCGAATAGAAAACAGGCCTGCAGTTCCCCTTCGGCAGTCGGCAAAACCAAACCAATATCACCATTAAACAGATTCTGCCGATAATGATTCTGCGTAATCATCACTGGCCGCCCCGGATAATATGGCTGCGCTGTTCTCCAGCCACGTTTTGCCAGAAGCTGGCTCATCAGTTGATTCACCGAATACACCGATTGCGCTCCATTTTTCACCGCACAAAGCATCCGATACGCTTCAAATGCCTGAATACAACTCACCGCATCTGCCCGTTTTTCGATAGTCTCAATAAAATGCTGATATCCGTTGAGTAACTGGGCCTGGATATTCTCTGTTGAGGGCACAGTTAAGGCGGATAAGGATTGATTTACCAATAAATCCGTTACCTGTTCAGCATCTCCTCTATTGACTGCCTGAGCCAGTTGACCGACCTGCCCTCCCGCTGCAAAACGATAGCTGTGCTTTAATTTGACCAGCGAATCCTGCAAGGGATTGTCATCTCTCGAAACCGGTAGCTCTATTTCGCTGATCTGTTTCACCCAGGATCGGAAATCAGCCGAAAAATCCGGTGTGTCGGCACATAAGTTAGCGAGTACTGCGCCGGATTCCACTGAGGCTAATTGATCACTGTCGCCCAATAAAATCAACCTTGCGTGCAATGGTAAGGCTTTCAGTGTAATTGCCATCAGATTGATATCAATCATCGACGCTTCATCAACAATCAGCATATCAACCGGCAATGGACGCTCTGCTGAATAGCGCCCCTGATCAAAACGTGCACTGATGCCCAGTAAGCGATGCAGCGTTTTAGCAACATATTGCTCACCAGTATGCTGACTGATTGCTTGTTGCAGTCTAGCCGCAGCTTTTCCTGTCGGGGCCGCCAAAGCTACCCGTGGTTTATCGTCGTTTAATTGCAGACATTGCAGAATTTTTAACACCACCGTGGTTTTCCCGGTGCCTGGACCACCTGAAATCACACACAACTGTCGGCGTAACGCACTTAATACCGCAACTTTCTGCCAGTCGGTATCGGGCAGATTATTTTGCCACTCCACCATAAATGTCGACAGATTTTCTGCTGCTGGCAGGGTGTCCCCGTCCTTCAATCGCCTTTGTATGGCAATTGCTACCTGTTGTTCTGACTGCCAGTAGCGATATAGATATAACAAGCCATCGGATGTCAGTACTAAAGGTTTAAATTCGCCAGGAGCACCGATAACCTCACTGTTTTGCAGAAGCTCCAACCACAGTGAGGCTTCAGGAATCGCGCTCTGAATAACCGGATTAAGTGATTGGAAGTCATTCAGATTCAGGCACACATGCCCTTCACTAATGGTTTCGCTTAGTAGTCCAGCCGTCAGGGTAACGATTGGCTCTTCATTCTGTTGCTGACGGCTAATATAGGCTGCAAACTGATAAGCCAGCTCGGAAAATCCCGCTTCTCGCAGTAGTTTTAAGGCATTCATTGAACACCTGCCATAAGCTGATCCACTGCTTCCAGTAATGTCCTGTCCAGCCGATCAAAAAACACACCGGTTTGTGACCACTCCGGCTGCATGCCACGTAAAAACAGGTAGTAAACGCCACCAAAATGCTGTTCCGGATTATAATCCGGTAAACGTTGTTGCAGATGTCGATGTAACGCCAGACTGTAAATCAGATATTGCAACGGATACCCATGACTGAGCATCGCATTCTGCAAGGCTTCACCTTGATACTGTGACTGTTCTGACCCCAAGTGATTGGATTTATAGTCGGCCACATAAAAACGGCCCTCATATTCAAATACCAGATCGATAAAGCCTTTCATAAAGCCGGTGAGTTCGTGAAAGTGCAGATCGGCTGCCAGTTTCTGCCAGATAGAATCTTTGGCCGTCTGCTGCAACGCATTTTTTAAGCCGGCCACATTCAAACCGGCCACCGGAAAATAAAACGCCATTTCATTAATCCGCTGACTTGCCGGTAAATCAGATAATCGCACACCATTGTCAGCATTCAATGGTGTCTGCAACACCGCCTGCAACCAGTCAGTAACCACTTCAGTCCAGTTTAAATCCAGACCAAACTGTGGCCGTAAACGCGATACCGTTTGGCTGATTTGGCTGTTATCAGCTGAATCAAATTCAATATTTTCCAGACATTTGTGCAGGAAATTACCGGCCTGACGCCCCCGTTCAAAGCCAAATCGATCTTTGCTGCTCCGTTGTAAGACCATCTCGGTTTCTACCGTCACCGGTTCAGCGTCGTAATCGGGTTGTTCTGAGACATGGCCTCGACTTAACAACGAAAAACTGCCAATCCGCCAAGGTTTATGGATTTCGCCTTTAAAGCGACGAGCCTGATAAATTGCCGTGTCTGATTGAGCAGACTGATATATAACGGCTGGCTGGGGCTGATACTGGATCACAGCAATACTGCCAGCACTGCTGGATGCCAGACGTTGTAAATCTTCATGCATGTCTTCTGAACTTTCACCATGCAAAAGTTGGTAGAGAGCGGATTTCTGCACATCTCTGACATTGCCCCAGACAATTACACAGCGTTCTCTGGCACGGGTTAACGCTACATACAACAGACGTAATGATTCAGCCTGTTGCTCCTGTTCTGCCACTAACTGCGCTTTGGATAAAAG
Source organism: Methylophaga sp. UBA4204 (assembly GCF_002379485.1). Lineage (NCBI taxonomy): Bacteria > Pseudomonadati > Pseudomonadota > Gammaproteobacteria > Thiotrichales > Piscirickettsiaceae > Methylophaga > Methylophaga sp. UBA4204. The sequence goes on from NZ_DFTU01000022.1 coordinate 38,603, forward strand.
CGGTTCGGCCAATGCAACACTGGGTTGATGCTGATTTTGTGGATCATGAAATTCAACGATATCCGTCTTGGTTCGATTGAATTTTGCCGTCCAGTTAAATGGACAGAATACAATCGGATATTCCAGCCCTTTACTCGAATGAATGGTCATGATTTTGACTAGCGCCGCATCACTTTCCAGTCGCAACTGTGCTGTTTCGTCTTCTGTCGCACTGGCTTCCTGCTGTCTGGCAAACCACTGATTCACTGCTTCAATATGATTATTCTGCCGGGCGGATTCAGCCTGGATTAATTCGGCAAGATGCAGAAAGTTGGTTAACTGCCGTTCGCCATCCGCCTGTTCAAGTAACCGTTGCAGACCATTATCCAGCTGCAACAATGACCGGAACATCGCCATAAAACCCGATTGCTGCCAGCGTTGCTGTAACAATTGCAGCTGATCCATTAATGCATTCCAACGTAATTCATCCTGCTGAATCGCATACAGATCTTCCGCAGAGTACTGAAATAATGGACCTGCCAATACTGTGCTGAGTCGTTGATGATGATCGGGCTGTGCCAATGCCAGCATTAAGCAGGACAGATCGGCAGCCTGCCGGGAAGCAAACACATTTTCCCTACCCTGCTGCACACTGTTAATGCCTCGACGCCGTAATGCCTGCTGAATCAATTCGGCCTGAGCATGGCTGGGCACTAATACGGCAATATCGCCACCTGTAAGCGGTCTTGTCTGTTGACTGTCTTCATCCAGCAATCGAGCTTTATTGTCGGCAGCGAGATTCAGTAAGCGGGCAATTTCGTTAGTAGTCACTTCGACTGCCGTGCTTTTCATCGGGTCAATGTTTAACGGTTTGTCGCTTTCCACAAAACAGAACTGCAAGGCCGCCTGTTCACCTTCATCGACTTGCAAAGCCGGCTTTTGATCACGCGAAGCATCCACTTCAACAAACGGGATTTGCTCATAAATAAACGGCGTAGCGGTTTGCATAAACAGGCGATTAACTGCGCCGACCAATGAAATATGTGAGCGCCAGTTTTTACCTAAGGTATAGGTTTCATCTGCATCCTGTTTCGCTTTGAGGTAGGTGAAAATATCGGCGCCACGGAAACTGTAGATCGCCTGTTTGGGATCGCCGACAAAAAACACCGGCAGGCCACTGTCAGCAAAAACCCGCCGGAAGTTATCGTACTGCACCGGATCGGTATCCTGAAACTCATCAATCAAGGCAGCCCTGAACTGTTCACGCAATCGTGTAATGAGCCACTCACCTTGCGGACCTTGCAGTGCCTGAGCAAGATTGATTAGCAGATCATCGTAGGACTGCACCTGCTGCTGGATTTTCTGTTGTGGCAGTTGTTCCCGGATATAGCTCAGCAATTGCAGGCGTAATTGCTGTAATTGCAATGCTCGAACATTGTGCAAATCCTGATAACGCTGTTTTAACGTATCCATGGCTGACCAGAATCTCAGCTCTGGTAACGCCGTGCCTTTTTTCAAACTGGCCTCGGCTTTTTCCAGCGTGGCCAACTCCAGCAGTTCATCCCAGGCTAACGGACAGGATTGTTCATTGAAAACAAGTTGTAGCAGAACCAGCAGTCTTTCAACTTTCTCAGGTTTGTAACTGGTTTTGCTCAGACCACCACTGTGCAGAAAGGCAGTAATCTGTTCAGACTCTTTTTGCCAGCATTGGCTGGCATGTGAGAAGGCATTATTCAATGCTTCGGTGATCGCCTCTGCGTCAACTTCCGGTAACGACTGAATCTGCAGATAGGGTTTCGCCACCAGATTACGGATCGATTGCAGCAGGCTTTCCGGAGTTTGTTTTCTGGCCAGTAAATAGGCACTGAAATCGCTATCCGCCTGCACCACATTTTGTCGCCAGAAGTCATCGGTGACGGAGAGTAATAACTCACGGTCATCACCAATCAAATCCATTTCAAACGGGCTGCCAGACTCAAAGGCAAAGTCTTTCAGCACCTGCTGACAGAAACTGTGAATGGTGTAAATCGCCGCTTCGTCAAAACTCTGAATCGCCAGATCCAGTCGTTTCAAATCTTCGTTGCGGTGTGGCTGTTCATTCAGAATCAGCTTGCGTTCATCACTGAGTTTTTTCCGCAGACGATCCCGCAACTCCTGTGTTGCAGCTCGGGTATAGGTGACCACCAGAATCTGATCGACATTGAGCTGATGTTCGAGAATCAAACGCAGATACAAGCCGGCCAGAGTAAAGGTTTTGCCGGTGCCGGCACTGGCCTCAATCAGATTGACATCGTGAAGTGGTGTTTGCAGCAGATCAAACTGTTTCATAGCTTGTCTCCCTGCAGCGCATCCCATAAAGGCTCATACACTCGCAGCGCCAGGTCGCGGAATTGATCATTCAACGGTAATTCGTTGAACAGTAATTGATGATAGGGATCAGACTCTTCACCCTGGTGAAATCTTGAGGATTGCCAGGCTTTATACGCTTCTTTCTCCGGATCGGCTTTTCCGGCATTCAATTCTGCTAAAGCATAAGCCATGCTGGTTTGTGGCAATAGTGAAATCGGTTGATGTAAACCTTGCCAGTAAATCGCTAATAAATCGGCCAGCAATTGTTCCGGCTCGTTCACAGGGTTCAGTTGCAGATAGTTGTCTTCACATTGTAATTGGCTTTGTAAGGCCACACCTTCAGGGCTGACACAATTCAACACCAAATGCGAACACCACAAACCTAACAGATCCTTGGCTTTCATTTTTGCCAGCCGGTAATGCAACAGCCCGGATGTTGAAAGTCCCTCAAGCTGGCCGGTCAAGGTGAAGTCACCAAGATCAAATTCAAAGGCCAATGGTTGCATTGGCTGAGAGCTGGTTAACGGTTGTAATTTATCAGTAAAGGCATCGACCGTTTCCATCTGCTGATCAAATAACAAATCGGCAAAATGTCCTTGTGGTAATACCCCTGTCGCCTGTATCACTGGTTGGATCTGCGCTTTATCCAGTGCGTTTAATCTGCCCTCCAGCATTTGTTGCCGGACAGACCAGGCTTCCAGTCCATTTAAAACAAATGGTTCACGAATTTCCAGCGTCGCATCATCATTTTCAAAGTTGATACCCAGTCGCTGCTGGGCCAGAAATCTTGCCGGATGACTGAAAAAGCTGATCAGTTGATGCAGACTGACAAAGCGCCAGCTTTCATCAGCTTCAGGCAGTGGTCCGGCAAACCAGTTTGTTGCTTCAGACAGTTTTTGTACTGGTGGACAGGCTTCAGTATTAAAACTGAATAATGTTTCACCCTGCCCCGAAAAATAGCGTGGACTAAACGCCTGTAAGGGATGTCGTGTAAGTAACTGCTCCCAGATATCAGTGCCGTCAACGGTCTGAAAGCGCCTGTTAAGCACATCGGCAAAATCACTGACCAGCACCGACGTTGGGATCGGCGAGTTATCATGAATACTGGCCCC
>NZ_DFTU01000020.1:0-2472 GCF_002379485.1 Methylophaga sp. UBA4204
TCGTTTGCTGCCATGCGTTATACCGAAGCACGTCTGGCACCTTACGCCCAAACATTATTAACTGAGCTGGGGCAGGGCACGGTCGAATGGATGCCCAATTTTGATGGCACCATGGATGAACCACAACTGTTGCCTGCACGACTCCCTAATGTATTGTTGAACGGTGCCACCGGTATTGCCGTGGGCATGGCAACAGATATCCTGCCGCACAACCTGCGGGAAGTGGTAAATGCCTGCCTGTTACTGCTCAAATCACCGAAAAGTACGCTGGATGATCTGTTAACTGAAATTCAGGGACCGGATTTCCCCACCGGCGGTGAAATCGTCTCGCCTCAAGCTGAAATCCGTCGCATCTACGAAACCGGTCATGGTTCGATTCGCCAGCGTGCCGCTTATAAAGTCGAAGACAACGAAGTTGTGATTCATGCGCTGCCATATCAGACTTCTGGTGCCAAAGTGCTGGAACAGATCGCCGCACAGATGAATAACAAAAAGCTGCCAATGGTCGCAGATTTACGCGATGAATCTGATCACGAACAGGCAGTGCGTCTGGTGATTGTGCCGCGTTCTAATCGGGTGGATATTGAAAGTCTGATGTCGCATCTGTTTGCCACTACTGATCTGGAGCGCAGCTACCGCGTCAATATGAACATGATCGGCCTTGATGGTCGGCCGCAGGTGAAAAACCTGCTGCAGATGCTCAGCGAATGGTTAACCTATCGAATTCAAACAGTACGCCGCCGCTTACAGTATCGTCTGGATAAAGTGCTGGATCGCATGCATGTGCTGGAAGGCCTGCTGGTTGCTTATCTGAATATAGATGAAGTCATTGCCATTATCCGTTATGAGGATGATCCCAAAGCCGAGTTAATGGCCCGATTCAGTCTTAGTGATCGCCAGGCCGAATCGATTCTCGAATTGCGTTTACGTCATTTGGCCAAACTGGAAGAAATGAAGCTCAAAGGCGAAATGGATGAGCTCAGCAAGGAACGTAAATCTCTGGAATTATTACTGAGTTCGGAAACCCGTTTGAAATCGTTGATCCGCAAGGAACTGACAGCTGATGCCGAAAAATATGGTGATGACCGTCGTAGCGAAATCAAACAGCGTGATGCGGCCAAAGCACTCAGCGAAACCGAGTTATTACCCACAGAACCCCTGACAATTGTGTTATCGGCCAGTGGCTGGGTGCGGGCGGCTAAAGGCCATGATGTAGATCCGGGATCATTAAATTACCGAACCGGCGATCGCTATCTTGCATCGGTCAAAACCCGAAGTAACCAGCAGGTCGTTTTCCTGGATGAAAGCGGCCGTAGTTATTCACTGGCGGCGCATACCTTGCCATCAGCAAGAGGCCAGGGAGAACCGCTCAGTGGTCGATTGCAATCCGCGCCGGAAGTACGCTTTATTGCGGTGATTGCGGCTGAGAATGATCAGATGGTGTTGTTATCCAATACTGCTGGTTATGGTTTTGTCACTCGCTTTGATAACTTACTGGCTAAAAACAAAGCCGGTAAAGCTTTATTCAATCTGCCGGAAAAAGCGGCGTTATTACCACCATTGGTGGTCGATACAAAAATGCCGCAACAACTGGCGGTTGCTGCGGGCGATGGTCGGTTATTAGTCTTCCCAATCAGTGAAGTGCCAGAACTCAATAAAGGCAAAGGCGTCCGTTTGATCAATATTCCGCAGGCACGTTTCACCAGTGGTCAGGAATGGTTGCAATCGGTCACGCTGGTTCCGGAAAATCACAGTCTGACGCTGCACGCCGGACGTCGTCATCTCACGCTGAAAACCGCTGATTTGCAACACTATGCCGGAGAGCGCGGTAAACGCGGACATAAGCTACCCAGAGGATTGCAAAAAGTCAGTTCCGTTGAAGTAGCCGAGTAAAAAGCTCGGTTACTTGGTATCCTATTAGGCTGAATTCACAATGCCTGATAGAGATGCTGGATATACCTTCTGATCATTTTTCCGTTACCGCTGTATTGCTGAAAAAAGTCAGTCAACACCGCTGGGCCAGACATTCCTGGTCTTTGCTGGGTGTGATTCCTGGTCTCAGCGAAACACAATTGTCCAATGCGCAGACCGAAGGTGAGCTGCATTATTATCCCGATCTGCATCTGCGTTTATTTCGGCATTATTGTGATAGCTATTATCAAAATCTGATGTCAGAACAGGCCAAGATTTATTTTATCGGCCGCCTGGAAAATGATCTGTTCACCCCGGTTTTACTGACCGTGGATTTCGATGAAGCCGCTTCCTATATGGAAGCTGGCGATCACGTGATGGAAGCAGCTTTGCCAGATGAATTATGTGTCTGGCTGGAACGCTTTCTGATCTATCACTATGCACCGGAAGCTCCCAAAAAGCGCCGTCGTGAACGGTGGAAAGATAATGATGGAGGCGCTCGATGAAAGAAAAATCGGTATCCGAAAATTTTTTATCGCGCTGGTCCCGCCGTAAGCAGCA
>NZ_DFTU01000020.1:2583-4685 GCF_002379485.1 Methylophaga sp. UBA4204
CCCGCCGTAAGCAGCAAACCAATATTGAAGAAGAAACGGCAACTGAAAAATCAGCGCCTACCGAACAAAACCTGACAGATGAAACTGCACCAGCCAAAGAGTCAGCTGATTTGCCCCTTTGGCAACGTGAGAATGTTGATCCGGAAACCAAAAAACAGGCATTACGCGATTTATTTCGTAAACCGGGCTTTAATCAGACTGATGGGCTTGAAGAATACGAAAATGACTATAACTATCATGCTTTTGCTGGATTGGGCTCTGTAGTAACCCATGAAATGAAACGGATGCTGGAACGTCAGCTGGCGCCAGATGAAACAGCTGAACAGCCAGCAGCGGCTGATCCTGTAGAAGATTCTGAACAGAATAACGACACAAAACCGCGAAATAATCGCGACGAGGAGGATAACCCCATTGCATAACGTGGTTTTGGAAGCAGGCCGAATTGAAATTCATCCGGTGCAATTGATTGAGTTTGAATCCCGTGGTCGTTTACTGATTATTGGCAGTGCCGAGGCTGTTTCTGCCGTGGCAGCACATTGTCAGCCATTAACTATCAGTGCATGTGTGACCGACTCATCAACTGTTACAAGCGATGATGTGACCTTGCTAGCAGGTGAACTGGATAGAATAACCGGCTGGCTGGGTGAATTTGATGCCGTAATTGCAGGGCAAACATTACGCTTTGATTTGGTATTGGATTTAACTGATTCGCCAATTCTCAAACAAAAAGTTTCGCCTTTAGGTTATTTCGCCCCCGGTGAAAATCAACAAGCTCTGGCCGAAGCCATACAGCAATTGCCCGATCTGATTGGTATTTTTGATAAACCGCGGTATTTCCAATACAAACCGAATATCTGTGCCCATTCGCGCCGTGGTATTCAAGGCTGTAATCAATGTCTTGAAGCCTGTCCCGCTGAAGCAATAAGCCATGCAGGTGACGAAGTTCGGGTAGATCCCAATTTATGCCAGGGCTGTGGCAGCTGTGTGGCCGTTTGCCCATCCGGTGCAATGAATTATGCGTTGCCATCGCTGGACGTTAGCCTTGAACGGTTACGTTCAATGATGCAGCAATATGACGAACTGGAAACCCAGCCACCGCATATTCTGATTCATGATGAATCCAATGCTCAAACCTTGTTGGAAATGCGCGGTCATGAACTCACTGACAACGTTATTACCTTCTCGATTGAAGAAATTGGCGCATTGAGTATGCCATTCTGGCTGGCGGCGATGGCCTATGGCGCTGCTGGTGTCACGGTTTGGGATGCGCTGACCCATAGTGATCATGATTGGCAGGAATTGCAGCAGCAAATAACCTTAACCAACGAATTATTGAACGGCATGGGCTATTCAACCGCCATTCACTGGCATCAAGGCAATGATTTTACGGCCTTAAAATCCCACATCCAGCAGTTACCCAAAACAGAGGCTGCCACTCCAAGCCGCTTTGCCGGTATGGATAACAAGCGGCGGGTCAGTACCATGGCTTTGTCGCATCTGTATGAAAAAGCCCCCTCACCTCAGGCAGAAATCACACTGGAAAAACCGGCTCCCTTTGGGGAGATTCTGGTCGATAAACAAGCCTGTACATTATGTATGTCTTGCGTATCGGTCTGCCCGGTTGGGGCGTTGGTTGATGGCGTCGATAAACCGCAACTCAATTTTATTGAAGATTTATGTGTGCAATGCGGTATTTGTGAAACGGCCTGCCCTGAAAATGCCATCAGTCTGGCACCACGTTATTTGTATCAACGGGATCAGGCACGGCAAAAGCGTATTTTGCATGAAGAGGCGATTTTTCATTGCATCAGTTGTGCAAAACCGTTTGCCACTCAGAAAATGATCGACACGATTACCGCAAAATTAAAAGATCATCATATGTTTCAGGGCGCGGCGCTGGAACAGCTGAAGATGTGTGAGGACTGTCGTGTCAAAGCCATGTTCAAAAAAGGTTAACAAACGTGGAAGAAATTGAAGAAACTCAGTGGCGTGCCCAAACCTATGCGCTTTTAGCCAATTTGCTGGCAACGCCACCAGAGCAGGACTTGCTTGATAATATCAGCCGTTTGCAAGTCACTGAACCGGAAAGTCCTCTTGGTCAG
>NZ_DFTU01000020.1:4823-13890 GCF_002379485.1 Methylophaga sp. UBA4204
ACCGGAAAGTCCTCTTGGTCAGGGCTGGCAGGCTTTGATCGATGCGGCAGCACACAACAGTGCTGAACAAATCGCCGATGAATATCAATTATTGTTTATCGGACTGGCTCAGGGAGAGGTGATTCCATACGGGTCATATTACCAAAGCGGTTTTTTAAATGAAAAACCCCTGGCAAGATTACGTGTTGATCTCGGAAAACTGGGGCTGGAGCGGCAAGAGGATAAAGCTGAACCCGAAGATCATATCGCCGGTGAGTGTGATGTGATGCGACTTATCCTGTCAGCCAATGGCATCCCGGTCATTGACGATAAAGCCTTTTTTAATGCGCATTTACGCCCCTGGGCAGCCAAGTTCTTTACGGATTTGGCCAAGGCAAAAAGTGCCGTTTTTTATTCAGCCGTCGCATTATTGGGCAAACATTTCATAGAAGCGGAACTTCAACGACTCGAACAATGACAGATAGTTTGAATTTGCAGGCGAATCTCCTTGAACAGTAACCTCGTCTGCGCGATAATTAGGGCTCAATTTGTTGTCAACGTTGACAACCCCTTGCGTGTCACTGCACTGAATTTCATTCGGAGAAATCCATGACTGCAAAGCCATCAAATAGCCGCAGAGAATTTCTGCACAAATTGACCGCCACAATTGGTGGCACGGCAACGTTGGCTTTAACAGCAAATACGTTGCAAGCTGCTCCGCAAAAAATTGTACAAACTCCCGCCGAACCCGCTCCTGCTGCAAAAGGTTATCAACATACTGAGCATGTTGAAACTTACTACCAGCGTGCTGACTTTTAAAAGACTGACGTTATGAAACTGACTAAACGTGATCCGGCAGCCATTATCAGTGGTATCTCTGGCGTAAATCGTAGAACCTTTCTGAAAGGTTCAGGTATCGCGGCAGGTGGCGCAGCCTTTATGAGTTTGCTGCCTAATGCAATGATTCAGAAAGCCGAGGCAGCTGAAGGGCGGCAACCCGCATACGATGAAGGTGAAATCACCCGGGTTCGCAGTGTTTGCAGTCATTGCAGTGTAGGCTGCGGTGTCACCGCTGAAGTACAAAATGGCGTGTGGATTGGTCAGGAACCCAGCTTTGATCATCCTTTTAACCTTGGCTCGCATTGTGCCAAAGGTGCTTCGGTTCGTGAACATGGTCATGGTGACAAACGACTCAAATATCCAATGAAAAAAGTCGATGGCAAATGGCAGCGTGTGTCATGGGAACAAGCCATTGATGAAATCGGCACCCAGATGCTGAACATTCGCGAAACATCTGGTCCGGACTCAGTTTACTGGCTGGGGTCAGCAAAATTCAGCAATGAACAGGCTTATCTGTTCCGCAAATTTGCCGCGTTCTGGGGCACCAATAACGTTGATCATCAGGCGCGGATTTGTCATTCCACCACAGTTGCCGGTGTTGCAAACACCTGGGGCTACGGGGCAATGACTAATTCCTATAACGATATTCATAATTCCAAAGCAATTTTTATTATCGGTGCTAACCCGGCCGAGGCACACCCTGTTTCATTACAGCATATTTTCCGCGGTAAAGAGCGTGGTGCACCGGTTATCGTGGTTGATCCGCGTTTCAGTCGTACTGCTGCCCACGCCGATCAATTTATTCGTATTCGTAGTGGTTCGGATATCCCGTTTGTCTGGGGCATGCTCTGGCATATTTTTGAAAATGGCTGGGAAGATAAAACGTTTATCGAACAGCGTGTTTACGGAATGGACGAAATCCGTAAGGAAGTGGCTAACTGGCCACCTGCTGAAGTTGAAAAGGTTTCCGGAGCCAAAGAAGCCGATGTTTATCAGGCGGCTAAAACCATGGCCGAACATCGTCCCGGCACTGTCATCTGGTGCATGGGCATAACTCAGCATACCGTTGGTAACAGCAATACCCGTGCTTTATGTATCCTGCAACTGGCGCTCGGTAATATGGGTGTTTCCGGTGGCGGGACCAATATTTTCCGTGGTCATGATAACGTTCAGGGTGCCACTGATTTTGGTGTGGTTTCTAATAGTCTTCCGGGTTATTACGGACTGGCTGAAGGTGCCTGGCAGCATTGGGCTCGTGTCTGGGATGTTGAGCTGGACTGGCTGAAACAAAAATTTGATCAGAGTAAATACGAAGAAATCGATGGCACGGCAGTGTCACCAATGTATACCAACGGTATAACAGTCTCTCGCTGGATCGATGGGGTGTTAGAAAACAAAGATAACATCGATCAGAATGATGCCATTAAAGCCATGGTGTTATGGGGACACGCACCCAACAGTCAGACGCGTGGCCCTGAAATGAAAAAAGCCATGGAAAAACTGGATCTGCTGGTAGTGGTTGATCCGTATCCTACTGTTTCAGCGGTAATGAACGATCGTACCGACGGTGTATACCTGTTACCGGCTGCAACACAGTTTGAAACTTATGGTTCATTGACGTCATCAAACCGCTCAGTGCAATGGCGTTTCCAGATTATCAAACCATTGTTTGAATCTTTGCCTGATCACACGATCATGTATAAATTCGCCAAAAAATTCGGTTTTGAAAAAGAGCTTTGTAATCAGATTACCGTGAATGGTGAAGAGCCATTAATTGAAGATATCACCCGTGAATACAACAGAGGCATGTGGGCAGTTGGGTACACCGGTCAATCACCAGAACGTCTCAAACTGCAATCGGAAAACCTGCATACCTTCAATACCACCACTTTGAAAGCTGAAGGCGGACCCTGTGATGGTGAGATTTATGGTCTTCCATGGCCATGCTGGGGACCACCGGAAATGAAACATCCTGGCAGCCATATTCTGTATGACAACTCGACACCGGTAGCAGAGGGTGGTGGTCCATTCCGTGCCCGCTTTGGTGTGGAACGCGATGGCGTTAATCTGTTATCCGAAGAAGGTTCCAGTACTGTGGGCGCTGAGCTTACCGATGGTTACCCTGAATTTACCGATGCGATGCTCAAAGAGCTGGGCTGGTGGGATGACCTGACCGCTGAGGAAAAAGCTGAAGCTGAGGGTAGAAACTGGAAAACTGATTTATCCGGTGGTATTCAGCGTGTAGCGATCAAACATGGCTGTGCACCCTATGGAAATGCCAAAGCGCGTGCCATCGTCTGGCAGTTCCCGGATCCAGTACCGATTCACCGCGAACCGCTTTATACAACACGTCGTGATTTGGTAGAGAAATATCCTACTTACGAAGATCGCCGCAGCTTCTATCGTCTGCCGACTCGCTATGGATCAATTCAAGCGACGGATTTTAGCAAAGACTTCCCATTGATTATGACCAGTGGTCGTTTGGTTGAATACGAAGGTGGTGGTGAAGAAACCCGCTCCAATCCATGGCTGGCTGAATTGCAGCAGGATATGTTTATTGAAATCAACCCGGTTGATGCGAACAATGCAGGTATCAGAAATGGTGAACAGGTTTGGGTCGATGGACCTGAAGGTGGCACCATAAAAGTAATGGCCATGGTGACTGAACGTGTTGAACGGGGCGTTGTGTTTATGCCGTTCCACTTTGGTGGTCATTATCAGGGCAAGGATTTGATTGATAACTATCCTGAAGGCACTGTGCCACATGTTCGAGGTGAATCGTGTAACACCGTATTCACGTATGGTTATGACTCCGTAACGGCAATGCAGGAAACCAAAGTTTCTCTCTGTCGTGTCCGTGCTGCCTAATTAAGGGGATTGCTAAATGGCTCGAATGAAGTTTTTGTGTGATGCCGAGCGTTGTATTGAATGCAATGCCTGTGTCACTGCCTGTAAAAATGAACATGAAGTACCCTGGGGAATTAATCGTCGTCGTGTCGTCACCATTGATGATGGTATTCCAGGTGAAAAATCTATCTCAGTCGCCTGCATGCATTGTACCGATGCACCTTGTCAGGCGGTCTGTCCGGTTGATTGTTTCTACACCACCGATGATGGGGTGGTATTGCATGACAAAGATATCTGCATCGGCTGTGGTTACTGCTTTTATGCCTGCCCGTTTGGCGCTCCGCAATATCCACAGGAAGGTGCCTTTGGTGCACGTGGCAAAATGGACAAATGTACTTTTTGTGCTGGTGGTCCTGAAGAAGATAATTCGGCTGAAGAAGTTGAAAAATATGGGCGTAATCGTTTAGCCGAAGGTAAATTACCATTGTGTGCTGAGATGTGTTCGACCAAAGCATTGATTGCTGGTGATGGTGATATCGTCGCTGATCTGTTCCGCAGCCGCGTTGTTCGTCGTGGTGGCCGTCCGGATAACTGGGGTTGGGCAACAGCCTACAAGGATTAATCATGAGACTGCTTGTTTTAATGCTTGGCGCCTTACTACTGACCGCTTGTTATGAAGATACTGACGTAACCATGCATAAAGCTGGGGTGTATAAAGGTAGTGAGGACAATCATGCTCTATCAGCAGAAGAACGCGCAGAAATATTGAAGCAGCGTTTCAACAGCGTACAAACGGATCGCTAACGGAGAAGGCATGTCTGCAACTGCTGCTATGAATAATCGTAAAAAAACATCGCTCTGGGCGATGTTGATCATTGTGCTGGCAATCCTGATATTGCCGTTAACCGGTTATCTGTATGTCAGTATGACGGACCAACCGGCAGCAGATGAGCAGACCAACCCTCGTTCTGATACCTGGCGACAAGTGCGTGAAAATCAAGAAGGTTATAGCGCTGTTAAAGGTCAGGAAACCAATGAACTGATCCAGGGAGCAGGTCAAAACTGGCGTCAGCTGCGCAATGGTCCGATTGCGACCTATGGTGCATGGTTGCTCAGTGGTGTTCTGGTTATTCTTGCTGCATTTTATTTGTGGCGAGGCAAGATCAAATTAACCCATCCGCGTACCGGTAAAACGGTACAGCGCTGGACGTTGAACGAACGTCGACTGCATTGGACAACAGCCACCTTATTTATCTTGCTGGCCATTACTGGGCTCAGCCTTTTGTATGGGCGTTTTGCCTTAATTCCATTACTGGGGTATCCGGGCTTTTCAGCCTACGCTACTGCAGCCAAATGGATACATAACGTGCTTGGCCCGGTGTTCATGGTGGCGTTATTTATTATCCTTATCAAATGGTTCAAAAATAATCTGTTTACCAAAGTTGATATTGAATGGTTTAAAGCCTTTGGCGGCATGGTAGGGGATAAACATCCTTCTGCAGGCAAGTTCAATGGTGGTGAAAAAGCCTGGTTCTGGACGTTGGCCACAGCCGGTGTGGCATTGTGTTTCTCAGGCCTGGTTTTGGATTTCCCCAATTTTGGACAGGAACGTGAAGTCATCATTGGCGCGCATCTGATCCATATCCTGACCGCGATGTTACTGATGGCATTTTCACTGGGCCATATCTATATCGGTACCCTCGGAACCGAAGGTGCTCTGGAAGGCATGACCACCGGTCATGTTGATGTTGCCTGGGCCGAACAGCATCACGACCTTTGGCTAAAAGAAGTCGAGGAACAACAGCAAAATACGCCTCAGTAATTTGCGCAAATCAGATACCTGTTATCAGCCAACTCGCAAAAACGGGTTGGCTGTTGTTTTTTTGATGCCTTAGAAAAAAAATTTTCATGATCCATATTGGATCATTTTTCCTTTATGTGATGCACGAGAAACGTGCCGGCTCAGGCAATGTGCATTTATTTAGTGCATTTTTGAACTCTCGCAAAAGCTCCCCATCTTATCTTTAAACAAAAGCTTGATTTCGCTTTGATTTTTGCTCGTCATCAGGCTTCACATCGGCCGTTAGCCATGATAGTTTTGACTGGATTTTTATTATAAAAAGCCAAAGCAGGCTACGAAGTGAGAGAGGCAGTTCATGACCGAGCAAACCATCAATGCTCAAGCAATTGGAAAAAAGACCAAGCGATCACGTATTACCAGTAAAGGTAGACAGATTGAGCCGAAAGCACTGGCAGAAGTGCGTGAATTACTCGGTAATGCATCCAGACAAAAAGATTTACTGATAGAGCATCTACATAAAATCCAGGATTTCTACAAACATATCTCAGCAGCACATTTAGTCGCGCTGGCGTATGAAATGAAACTGTCTCGCGCTGAAGTCTATGAGGTTGCCACTTTTTACCATCATTTTGATGTGATTAAAGAAGGTGATGCTGTTCCAGCCGATTTAACCGTTCGCGTCTGTGACTCAATGAGTTGTGAAATGGCCGGAGCTGAAGACCTGATTGGTTCTCTTGAAACCGCCATGGGCGAAAAAGTCCGTGTTCAGCGGGTTCCCTGTATTGGTCGCTGTGATAAAGCACCGGTTGCAGTTGTAGGTATGCATCCTGTCGAATTCGCTGATGTTCAAAAAGTCGACAATCTGGTCGAGCAAGGTATCACCGAGCCGGAAACCCTTGCACCGATTTTGTTTGAGCAATACGTAGCAAACGGTGGTTATTCTATTTATCAACAATGTATGGCGGGCCAGCATAATGTCGATAAAGTGCTCGACATGATGGATGACTCAGGACTACGTGGTCTGGGCGGCGCGGGGTTCCCGGTCGGTCGTAAATGGCGCATTGTTCGTGATCAACCTGCCCCAAGATTAATGGCCGTCAATATCGATGAAGGCGAGCCGGGTACATTTAAAGACAAATATTATCTGGATCGCGATCCCCACTGTTTTCTGGAAGGTATGCTGATTGCTGCCTGGGCTGTAGATATCAATGAAATTTATATTTATCTGCGTGATGAATATGCTGCCATCCGTGTAATGCTGCAACAGGAGCTTGCTAAATTGCGCTCCCACCCTCCGGTAACCAATCTGCCGACGATTCATTTGCGTCGTGGTGCCGGTGCCTATATTTGTGGCGAAGAGTCGGCGATGATTGAGTCTATTGAAGGTAAACGTGGCATGCCACGCTTGCGACCACCATTTGTTGCTCAAGTGGGTTTATTCGGTCGGCCGACTCTCGAACATAATATGGAATCGCTCTATTGGGTTCGCGATATTCTTGAAAAAGGCCCAGAGTGTTTTACCGATCATGGACGTCACGGCCGTAAAGGTCTGCGTTCATTTTCCGTTAGTGGCCGTGTCAATAATCCGGGAGTGCATCTGGCACCTGCAGGTATCACCATGCGTGAACTGATTGATGAATATTGTGGCGGCATGCTCGAAGGGCATAAGTTTTATGGCTATTTCCCCGGCGGTGCATCAGGCGGGATTTTGCCCGCGTCGTTAGGTGATGTGCCATTGGATTTCGACACCTTGCATGAATATGGCAGTTTTATCGGTTCGGCTGCAGTGATTGTCTTTTCCGATAAAGACAGAGCACGCGATTTGGCTGTTAATGCTATGCGTTTCTTTGAGGATGAGTCCTGTGGCCAATGTACGCCATGTCGTGTCGGCACCGCCAAAGCGGTTACCTTAATGAAACAGTCTAAATGGGACGAACCATTGCTCGAAGAGTTGTCTCAAGTAATGGTAGATGCATCGATTTGTGGTCTGGGGCAGGCTGCTCCAAATCCGCTGCGTAGCGTCGTCAAGTATTTCCCTGAGGAGTTGAAATAATGGCCACTCAATTACAAGATAGCGTTGAAATGGTCGAATTTACGCTTAACGGCCAGAAAATCAGTGCCCGTGCCGATGAAACAATTTTAAAAATTGCCGAGCGCGAAGGCATTGAAATCCCGCATTTATGTTATTCCGAACGTGAAGGGCAGGATGGAAACTGCCGCTCATGCATGGTGGAAGTTGAAGGTGAGCGTGTTTTAGCACCTTCATGCTGCCGTTATCCCGGCAATGATATGAAAGTGCAGACCAATAGCGAACGTGCTTTGCATTCGCAAAAAATGGTACTGGAACTGCTCAAATCTGATGTTTCCGAAAAGCCGCATACCCTGCATTCCGAACTCGATTACTGGGCAGGTAAACTTAAAATCAGTACGCCAAGATTTCAGCCTCGCAAACAAGTTGCTCCGGATCTTTCGCATCCCGGTATTGCCGTCAATATGGATGCCTGTATCCAATGTACCCGTTGTGTTCGTGCCTGTCGTGATGAACAGAATAACGATGTAATTGGTCTGGCAATGCGCGGCAGCCACACCGAAATTGTCTTTGATCTTGACGACCCGATGGGGGAAAGCACCTGCGTCGCCTGTGGCGAATGTGTGCAGGCTTGCCCAACCGGTGCATTGATGCCTGCCAATGAAGTGGGCATGGTGGAACCGGACCGTCAGGTTGAATCGGTTTGTCCTTATTGTGGCGTGGGTTGTCAGCTTACCTACAATATTAAAGACGATAAAATTCTCTACGTTGAAGGCCGTGATGGCCCGGCGAACCATGGTCGTTTGTGTGTCAAAGGCCGTTATGGGTTTGATTATGTTCATCATCCACATCGCCTGACCAAACCGCTTATCCGCCGTGAAGGTGCACCGAAAACCGGTGAATTTACGATGGAACCCAACGATATCGACAAAATCTTCCGTGAAGCCACCTGGGAAGAGGCATTGGATATGGCCGCTCAGGGGTTTTTGAAGATCCGCGATCAAAAAGGCCCCAATGCATTAGCCGGTTTTGGCAGTGCCAAAGGCAGCAATGAAGAAGCTTATCTGTTCCAGAAACTAATTCGTACCGGCTTTAAAACCAATAATGTCGATCACTGTACGCGTCTTTGCCATGCCTCATCGGTTGTAGCCTTGCTTGAATGTCTCGGCTCAGGTGCCGTATCCAACCCGGTTGCAGACGTCGATAAAGCAGATGTAATTGTATTGATCGGTGCAAATCCGACAGTGAATCATCCGGTCGGTGCGACGTGGATGAAAAATGCGTTGCGTTCCGGCACCAAATTGATTCTGCTGGATCCACGTACTACTGAACTTTCTCGTGAAGCTACGCATCATCTGGCCTTTAAGCCAGGCAGTGACGTGCCAATGCTCAATGCCATCATGCATGTCATTGTCGAAGAGAATCTGGTCGATCAAAGCTTTGTTGCCGAGCGTACGCAAGGCTTCGAAGATATGAAAAAACACCTGCAGAAATACACACCGGAATTGATGGAACCGATTTGTGGCATTCCTGCACAAACCTTAAGAGAAGTCGCGCGGCTCTATGCTAAC
>NZ_DFTU01000020.1:13938-14189 GCF_002379485.1 Methylophaga sp. UBA4204
TATGCTAAAGCTGATGCGGCGATGATTCTGTGGGGCATGGGTGTTTCGCAACATGTTCATGGTACTGATAATGCCCGTTGCCTGATTTCACTGGCATTAATGACGGGTCAGATTGGCCGTCCGGGTACCGGTCTGCATCCACTGCGTGGACAGAATAATGTTCAGGGGGCATCAGATATGGGGCTTATCCCGATGCGTCTGCCGGATTATTACAAAGTAACGGATGATGATGCCCGGCATAATCTTGAACA
>NZ_DFTU01000020.1:14383-19177 GCF_002379485.1 Methylophaga sp. UBA4204
CTAATGCCATTCATGCCGGTAATTTGAACGGCCTGTATATCATGGGGGAAAACCCTGCGATGTCGGATCCGGATGCCAATCATGCCCGTGAGGCTTTGTCTGAGCTCGATATTCTGGTGGTACAGGATATCTTCCTGACCGAAACCGCCTATCTGGCAGATGTTATTTTGCCTGCATCAGGCTTCCCGGAAAAAACCGGTACCTTTACCAATACGGATCGATTGGTACAAATGGGACGTAAAGCGATTCCAATGCCGGGAGATGCCCGTCAGGATTTATGGATCATTCAGCAGATTGCCCAGAGAATGGGGCTGGATTGGCATTATGATGGCCCGAGAGAAGTCTTTGACGAAATACGTAAAGCGGTTCCATCCATGGGGGGAATCACCTCGGAACGTCTGGAACGTGAACATGGCGTGGTTTATCCCTGTGAACAGGAAGGTGATCCGGGTGAACCGATTATTTTCACCGATCGTTTCCCGACAACGGATGGGCGCGGTCTGTTTGTACCAGCGGATATTGTCGAACCGGATGAACGTCCTGACGAAGAATATCCGTACATCTTAATCACTGGCCGTATGCTGGAACATTGGCATACCGGTTCAATGACCCGTCGTTCCAATGTGCTGGATGCACTGGAACCTGAAGCCGTCGCCACCATCCATCCGCTGACTCTGGAAGAGATGAATGTCAGACCGGGTGAAATGGTGACCTTGTCTACACGTCGCGGTGAAGTTTCTGTAGTCGCACGGGTCGATGAAGCGGTGCCAACTGGGGCGATATTTATGGCCTTCTGTTATTACGAAGCGGCGGTAAACAAACTATCCAACGCAGCTTTGGATCCGGCGGCAAAAATTCCGGAGTTCAAATATTGCGCGGTTAAAGTCACGCCAGGTGGACAACCACTGCAATTCCACAGTTATGGTGGTGGTCAAGCAGTAAATAAACTCAGGCAGTGATTGAGGGTGGTATCACAAAAGGGCATGTTTTCATGCCCTTTTTTATGTCATAAGCGCGCATTCTTGCTAAGATAGCGGCGAATAATCTCTTGACGCAACAGGTCAAAAAAATAAATGAAAATCCTCATAAGTAACGACGACGGCTACATGGCAAAGGGTATCCGTACGCTGGCACGCTCGCTTGCCGGTCTGGGGGAAATCACAGTGGTTGCGCCAGATCGTAACCGCAGTGGTGCCAGTAACTCGCTGACATTGGAAAATCCCTTACGACTGGACCGGATGGAAGACGGTGTTTATCGCGTAGAAGGTACGCCGACAGACTGTGTACATCTGGCCATTACCGGTTTACTGGAAGATGAACCCGACATGGTGGTTTCAGGCATTAATGCGGGAGCCAATCTGGGTGATGATGTGCTGTATTCAGGCACCGTGGCTGCCGCGATGGAAGGACGCTTTCTGGGATTGCCCGCGATTGCTATTTCGCTGGCGAGCTTCGAAGGCAAACATTACGAAACAGCAGGCTGGGTAGCCCAACAGTTAGTCGAAAGACTTAAATCTGTAGCATTACCCGCTGATACTATTCTGAATGTGAATGTGCCCGATCTGCCAATTGAAGAAATTATTGGTTTTGAAAGCACCCGTCTTGGTCATCGGCATAAAGCCGAACCCGTGATCAAAGAAATAGATCCGCGTGGCAGACCCATGTATTGGATTGGTCCCGCCGGAGCAGAGCAGGATGCGGGGCCCGGAACCGATTTTGATGCGATTCGCCGTGGTGCGGTATCGGTTACACCGTTACAAATTGATTTAACCCGATATGATGCAATTGATGGCGTCTCAAGATGGTTGGAAAGCACTTTGCCATGATCGCCGATCCACGTGGAATAGGGATGACCTCGCAAAGGACTCGGGATCGACTGATCCAGCGTCTGCAGGAGCGTGGTATCCAGAATATTCAACTGTTAACGGTGATGCGGCAGTGCCCCCGGCATTTATTTGTCGACGAGGCTTTAGCCAGCAGAGCGTATGAAGACACGGCATTGCCAATCGGCCTGGGCCAGACCATTTCGCAACCCTACATTGTGGCGCGAATGACCGAAATTCTGTTGCAGGGTGGCCCGAGAAACAAAGTATTGGAAATCGGCACTGGCTCTGGCTATCAGACGGCAGTGCTTTCTGCATTAGTGCCAAGAGTCTTCAGCGTTGAGCGTATTGCACCATTACTCAAGCAGGCCAGAGAACGTTTTTATCTGTTAAAGCTTAATAATATTCGCCTCAAACACAGTGATGGCAATTGGGGTTGGCCGGAAAATGGCCCCTATGACGGCATTATTGTCACCTGTGGTGCAGAACACATACCTCCCACGTTGTTGGAACAACTTGCACCCGGTGGACGATTGATAATTCCAGTCGGTGGCAGCAAGGGACAGATCCTGAAGGTGATAGATCGGGTCGGTGGTAAATTTGAAGAGACGGAATGGGACGCCGTCAGTTTTGTCCCGCTTTTAACTGGACAGATTGGATGAAATTATTTTCAGGGCTTTACGCAAAAGTCATGCAATGGGCCAGGCATAAACACGCCACCTATTGGCTGGCATTAGTCAGCTTTACCGAATCATCCTTTTTCCTGATACCACCCGATGTGATGCTGGCGCCAATGTCGCTGGCAAGACCTGATAAAGCCTGGTTTTATGCCGGATTAACCACGATAGCTTCCGTTTTAGGCGGTTTATTGGGCTACATTATTGGGGTGTTTGCTTTACAGATGGTTGAGCCCTTGATTGTTCAGTTTGGCTATACTGAAGCCTATGAAACTGCCCAGCAATGGTTTGCCGATTATGGTTTCTGGGCCATCTTTTTAGCGGGCTTTACACCGATACCTTACAAGATATTTACCATTGCTTCCGGTGCGGTGGGGATGTTGTTATTACCCTTTATTCTGGGTTCTTTGATTGGTCGTGGTATGCGGTTTTTCCTGGTCGCCGGTTTAATGAAATGGGGTGGTCAGCCGTTTGAAGAAAAATTACATCTGTGGGTGGATCGACTCGGCTGGATCACGGTCGGTCTGTTGGTTTTGGCTTATTTGATATTTGTCTGATATGAAACGGCTGTTCATTGTGCTGATGGTTACGTTGACTGCTTGCAGCGGTAACAATGCGTTAGCGCCGATCGGCAGGGAAGATTCGGGTAGATATCAGCAACGTCCTGCCCCGGCGCCAGCACCTAACAGCTATACCGTCAGAAAAGGCGATACGCTGTATTCCATCAGCTTCCGCTATGGCATGGATTATCGTGATGTTGCACGTATCAACGGCATTCGGCCGCCTTATACCATTTATGTCGGACAAAAAATCAAATTCGATGGTCAGCGTGTTACTACCGCATCCACCACCCGTCCGGGAACTGTAACACCAAGCCCTAGTAGACCTTCATCACCTTCGGTCACGCGTCCTTCAACCACGACTCAACCGTCACGGCCTTCAACCGCCACTCAAACACCGCAGGTGAAACCATCCACGCCTAAACCAACGTCATCACCAGCGTTGACCTCAGGCAGTGAAAGCCTTATCTGGCGTTGGCCGACTGAGGGCCGGGTAGTGTCGACATTTTCAGAATCTGCCGCGGGTCGCAAAGGAATTAACATTATCGGCAAACCCGGACAGCCGATTTTGGCAGCAGCGGATGGCAAGGTGGTCTACAGCGGTGATGGCTTGCCGCGCTACGGCAATCTGCTGATCATCAAACATAATGATGTCTATCTAAGTGCATATGCCCACAATGATACGTTGCTGGTGAAAGAGGGCGATACAGTGAAAAGTGGTCAGCGTATTGCCACACTGGGTCGGTCCGGCACCCAGGTCGAACAATTGCAT
Source organism: Methylophaga sp. UBA4204 (assembly GCF_002379485.1). Taxonomy (NCBI): domain Bacteria; kingdom Pseudomonadati; phylum Pseudomonadota; class Gammaproteobacteria; order Thiotrichales; family Piscirickettsiaceae; genus Methylophaga; species Methylophaga sp. UBA4204. The sequence continues at coordinate 18,216 of NZ_DFTU01000020.1, forward strand.
TTCGAAATTCGTCGAAACGGTAAACCCGTCGATCCAATCCGCTTTCTGCCTAAACAATAAGCGGCATTATCCGTTACAATAACGGGTTTGCTGCGGCAGCTTTATCAACTAATTTCAATGAGGTACTAGCGTGGAACTCGGCGCGACGATGCAACGAATTAAAACTCTCCGTGATCGCAGTGACGATCTCAGGGGGTATCTTTGACTTCGATACTAAAGCAGAACGCTTAGTCGAAGTCACCCGTGAGCTGGAAGATCCCAATGTCTGGAATGATCCGGAAAACGCCCAAAAATTAGGCCAGGAACGCTCAAGCCTGGAGCGTATTGTCAAAACCCTGTCATCGCACAGTGAAGTTTTAGACGATGCCAAAGACCTGCTCGAACTTGCTGTTGAAGAAAACGACGAAGACACCTTTAATGCCGTCAACAATGATTTAGACGAGCTGGAAAAAGGTCTGGAAAAACTCGAATTCCAGCGCATGTTCTCCGGCAAGCTCGACGCCAACAGCGCCTATCTGGATATCCAGTCCGGCTCTGGCGGTACTGAAGCACAGGATTGGGCCAATATTATTCTGCGCATGTATCTGCGTTGGGGTGAAGCCCAGGGCTACAAAGTCACGCTGATGGAAGTCTCCGAAGGTGAGGTTGCTGGTATCAAGAGCGCCACCGTGCGTTTTGAAGGCGAATACGCCTTTGGCATGTTGCGTACCGAAACCGGTGTACATCGTCTGGTACGTAAATCGCCATTTGATTCCGGTGCTCGTCGTCATACCTCATTTGCTTCGGTATTTGTGTATCCGGAAGTGGATGACACCATCGAAATCGATATTAATCCGTCTGATTTACGTATTGATACCTACCGCTCAAGCGGTGCCGGTGGTCAGCACGTTAACACCACCGACTCGGCGGTACGGATTACCCACGAACCCACCGGAATTGTGGTGGCATGCCAGAATCAGCGT